>NZ_JAEKNT010000346.1 GCF_016406725.1 Sphaerochaeta sp. S2
ACCTATCCATCGTTCTCCTGACTGTTTCTTTAGTACTGTATACTCTGTATCCCCTGCTTTCCCGGAGAGTGCTTGGAAGCCAGCCCACTTCTGTTGCTCCAGCAGATTCCCCTGACTGTCATAGGCTTCAAACAGAGAAGAAAAAGCGCGTAGGTCATCAGGACATTCTGAACGTTTTGAGAATCGGTAGTAGTGTAGAAATGATTGGTTTACCAGGATGAAACGACTTTCAGGGTCAATAATGAACACTGCATCAATCATACTGTTGATTGCTGCATCAAGTGTGGCTTTGCTTTGTGCAAGCGAATGCTGGGCAATCTGCTGATCCTCAAGTGCGTTGAGGATGATTTTTCTCCCCTGCTCGGTCTGTCTCTGCAATGCTTGGAGTGAACGTATGGAGGATATTCTCTCAGTGATATCAAAAAAGGTAATAAGGAGAAAACGGTCCAGAAATGCTCCACTGATTTCCATCTCCAACACAGTACCAGTAGCTGTAACCAAGGAGAATTCTTGTGAATCGATATGTCTAGAATGCGTGATTATGGACTTTTCAACAGCCTCTTCCCAGGATTCTCTTGCTTTTTCTCGGTGCGTTGGATCAGGGTAAACCTTCTCATACCATGTGTCGACATCCTCTATTTCACCAGGCTTGAATTCAAATGTGGTACTCCATGCTTCATTTGCAGAAACTACCGTACCCTCCTGGGTAAGGAGTACCATGGGCAGGGGGGCATTGGAGAATAATTGCTTGAATTTTATTTCGCTGTCTGCCAATTCTCTTTCTGCAACCTCCCTTCTTCTTACCTCCTTGCTGAGCCTCAATATCCAGAATCCCAGAGATGCAGCGACAAACAATGCTATACCAATAATCAGATAAATAGTGGTACTCTGCACAGTCTTTTCATACTGAAGGGGCAAATATGCCCGATACAATCGCTCCCTTGTCTCACTGTCAATTGTCTGGAGTGCCTTGTTGATGATGGGGAGAATAGATGCATAGTCCTCATGGACAGCAATAGAAAGGGAGTTCATGTAGGCAGTGGTACCCACTACCTTTACTTTTCTGGATAGCCCAAGTTTGGACCGATAATGGTTGGCAACCAACAGGTTTTCCACCAAGGCAAAACACTCTCCCTTTGCAACGAGTATGAGGCCTTCTTCAACGGTAGATACTTCAACCAAGGTCAGATTTGGGTAATCCCTGGCGAGCCACTCCTGGGCCGCATAATTGGAAATTACGGCAACCTTCTCTCCTTCAAGCTCTGCCAGACTACCGATATACCCGACCTGTTCTCCAGCTATGATTGCAAGAGGTACGGTCAGGTATGGTTCACTGAAACGCAAGGTAGCCTCTCGCTCTTCTGTCTTGCTGATGCTTCCGGTCATGGCAATTTCACCACTGAGTAACTTCTCATAGGCATCCTGCCAGGAAGTCCCTTCGACAGGAATGAAGGTCAGTCCACTGAGAGAACTGACACTTTGTAGATATGCAAAACTCAGACCTGTAGGCATGCCATTCTTGTCCAGGTACTCAAGAGGTTCCCACGCAGGATCGACCAATAGAGAGAGAGGAGCTTGTTGTGCAAGCAAAGTACGTTCATTTTCACTCAAGGTAGAGAGGAAGGAGGGATCAGCGGCAAAAAGTGTTGAGATGAGCAGGAGAAGCATACTGAGCAATATCAGGCGCCGGGTATTCATGCATTACCCTCCTCTTCCACTGAGGAGTACCGCTCTGGCCGTCCGATTTCCTTGAGAAGAGCGTTGACTTCTCGCTTCAGGTCCATGATTCGCTCTTCCCTCTGGCTCATCACCTCATACCACCGCCTCAGCTCTTCCAGCTGTTCCTTGTTTTGTTGCTCAATTGCTGTTCGCTCAGTAATATCCAGCCCTTGGGCAATGGTAGCCACGAGAGAACCATCAATCGGGTCAAAGATGGGCCCTGCATTCCAGAGAATGGTTTTTATCAGTCCCTCATTTGTAGCAAGATGTATCTCGACGTTAGAAAGTGAATGTTCTGTTTTGAGTCGTCTTTCCAGCCGATCGAGTTCCCCTTCACCCAAGGAAGAAAAGATAGTACCTACT
>NZ_JAEKNT010000347.1 GCF_016406725.1 Sphaerochaeta sp. S2
CCAGTGCGCTGACCAATAACCAGTCTGGAGGCCTCAACGGTGTTTTCCTTTGCATTGGACTTTCTCTTTACACGGATACCGTCCTCAGACCATATCATTTTCTGCCTGTCACCGTTCTCGTCTATCCAGTAGGGCTTGGACACATCATCGAAAAGGATATCGGGGAACAGGTCTATGAGCTTGCGGTTTCCTTCAAGTACAAGCTTGATCTGACGGAGGAACTTTGTTGCGGTGGAACTGGAGTATGAGTAGATACAACAGGTGATTTCGGGGTCTACCAGAATATCCTGAATTGTCTTGAGGAAGGTTATCAGGGTCGATTTGTAATGATCTCTGGCCCATATATCTATATACCCATTAGGTTTAGCTTGCACTTCCATGCAGCGTTCAAACAACCAGTCTCGGTACTGGGGTATACCATCAGGGCCTTCGATGTGGTCAATATCGGTACGACCAAGGACATAGGTGGCTAGGAAGAAAATGTCATTGCGACACATCATCCTCATCCATTCGGTCAGGTTTCCCTTGGCCTCAGCCTGCACCATCAGGCTCTTCACTTGCTGGTGATACTCAATCCTCGTCAACTAGGGTAGCCCTCATATTGAACTCATCCTCAGTGACGTATTCGCTGTCCCCATTGTCGTAGTAGACGTAGTACCCACCTACCTTGGCATTGTTGCTCATTACCCAGGTATCAGAGACGTAGACAAACTCGATGGGAGCGTCCCCAGAAGGGTAGAGGATACAGTGATCCCCATTGTTCTCTATCCTGCCTATCTTGAATGCAGAGGCAAAGACTTGGATGATGTATCTCATTTCTTCGCCCTCTCGATCATTTCGTCAACAGCGTCAAGAAGTATGAAGAGGTCTTGTCGGATTCTGTCTGCGTCCACCTCGCACTCTCTGAGAAGCTTTGTAGTCTCACGCATGGTCTCATTGAAGATGCGATTTGCAGGGAAACGCCGCTCAACGTCAAAATCGATTACATTGTCTTGAGGTTCGTAGGTCATTCCTTGTCCTTTTTCTCAGGCTCAGGGATACCCTTGACCTCGACTGCAGTCTTCTTGCTCTGCTCAAGGAACATCTTGGACATTTCCTCAAGGTCTTCAGCAAGCTTCTGTGTGACAGGCTTCTCTTCTTTGGGTTTGTTGTTCTGCTCAGCGATACCGAGGATATTCACCAACACCTTTGCAGCTTCGATCTGGTTCTTGAACGTGATGGGAACATCGATTACATCGCCCTTCTTGGTCACAAACTGACTGGACAGCTCTCCGTTGAACATCTTGGAAAGACGATTCACAATCTGCTTGGAGTCAATCATGTTCTCCTCAGCCAGTGCCCTGCGTCTGCGTTCGATCTCAGCCTTGACCTTTGGTACGTTGTAGAGCTTTGCAGCAGAACTGGTCACGGTGGAACGCTTGCCCTTGCCCTTGTAACCTGCATTGAGCATCGCCTGACGCTTGTTCCCACACTTCATGTATTCATCTATGAACTTCAACTGGTATGTAGTCAGCTCAGTCAGATTGACATCTTCATGGTCTTCCATCTTGCCCTCCTGGATAAACCATAATGAAAATCCCCTCATGAAAAGGGGATGGAGGTAACGAGATAAAATGGTTTACTGAAATACTAGAGAAAGGTCCTATTTAGTACTTATTTCGAAGAGTACTGTGCTGTGAGTGTATGATTACGTTCCCAAGCAAGTTCAGAATTTTCACTGACAGGTCTTGCTATACGTCCATAAATATTTGTAGTAAGCCAGCCTGAGAATACTAATCGTGGATTATTGGGAATAGGTATGGGTAACTCTCCATATGTTTCACCATATGTGACGATTTTTGAGGAAGGGTTTACTGTTCCATCGACTGGATCAAAGGTGATTGTATAATCTCTAGGTTCCCATTCAGAATATAGAGTGGTATCGCCTACAACGATATCTGTTGAGAAATCCCATTGATCTGTCAAATTATTATCTTTGTACCAAGCGACAAAAGTATAACGAGTTGTATCATCAGGTCTATTGGGTTCGGCTAATAAATCGTTAGGTTCCACTTCTGTAGACCATGTCCAATCTGGGAACTCATCTGTTTTTCCCATAAATTTCACAAGGAGTGTATTCCTATCGTAATAAGTTCTTAAAACAAGGGAACCATTTTTATCTACTACTCCAAAAGGAATGCTTTCTGAGTGTTCCGCATTTAATTCAAAATTTTGGTAGCTGATGTTATGAGCGTATACTGTAGAACCAACAGGATAATGGCTATAGTCAAGCGTTGTATTCAATTCATACCCAGTTCGGTCAAGCTTCTCAAGATACACCTCTTCTTTATAAGATGAATACTCTGTTTCCGGATTTATTTCACAACTTAATAAGAAAGCTAGGCAAAATGAAAATAACAATACTAGCTCAAGATATCTAAATTTGCTCATACTACCCTTAACTAAAAGTGAGATATAATGATTTATTGCCATTATAGCTCAGATTTAGAAAATTTAAAAACTTTTTAGCAATGTATGGAGGTAGAGGAGGGATTCCCCACCCCCTTTAGCTTCCATCCGCCGCCCCCCCTGCCTTAATTTTGACCCCTCCCCCCTCATTGCTGTGAATATGCACCAAATATGCAATTTAGAGCTGTTTATGCAGTCTGTATGCAATTATGCTGGTGTTTTGTCGGGGAATTGGGATGCCTTTATTGAATAATTATGCACTAAACTATCGTATGTGTGAGGGTTCAGAGGGTTAATTAAGCACCTCTTGAGTACTGCAGTAATTGGGCTTAGTTGTTATACTGTAGTGAATTGATCGTGGTTTGTCTGCCTACCTGTGAATCAGGTTGGGTTGGGTGAATCTGGCGAAAATAGGGTCTTGCTGCGTGTATAGGTGTACTAGGATATGGGGAGAGGATATGCAGGATATTCCCCCCGAATTGGGTAGGTATTCCCTCCTGCATATTCCCCGATTCCCCTGTATCCTAGGTTGCATGATTATTCAGTTTCGCTTGTATCGCTCCTAGTGGATATATGCGCGCTATCTCTATGCGCTAAATAAAACCTTATTGCCGCTTTGATAGCTCCCTGTACACTTTGGGACTTATCTGCTTTCACTGATTCAAGATACTCTATAACATCCCCATCGGTGCTTTTCATTAAATACATACTATAATAGGATTTATTCTCTTTATCCCACTTTCTTTTTGCTTCACTTCTCATTATTTATACCCTTCTAGAAATTTTTTTTACTACTTAAATCATTATAGCATAAATAGGTGTTACTAACAATAGTGTTACTAACCAAAAAAAATATAAAAAAGTGCTTGACAGTAGTAACACTAACCCTTAATGTATGGGCATACGGTTAGTAACACTAACTACTACAAACCAAACAGGAGGTACTTAACGGATTAAACAAATACAGGTGAGGCAAGCACCTAACAAGCTTTCTCTCAACTCTAGGGTTGAACAGGTACTAGGTTTCAGACTCTCGGGAAAGAAACAAAGTAAGGGGAAGTAAGAAGAGGCTCAACGGTATGGCCATGACTGTCATACAAGTTGTAAAAAATAGGTTTTTTGACAGAAGTATGAAATGTCAATCATACGCTACCAGTACGAACGGTTTAGGCTTGTCGTATATGGAATTGAAAGGGAAGTATCCGCAACACTTTGGGACTAACTGCTGTGCATTAGAGGCCGAGGACATACAAAGTAGGTACTATCCGATAGCGAGGCCATTATGCCCGAAAGGGAAAAATGGGTGAACTGAAACTGTAGGCATACAGGAGTAAACACGAAGGCTAAAACCTTCCTATAGCAACTAGTTCGTTCGAACATTGCATTATTGCGTACCATGTAGGCAATAG
>NZ_JAEKNT010000348.1 GCF_016406725.1 Sphaerochaeta sp. S2
CGATCAGCGAGCAAGGCGATGATAAGACCGAAGCCGACTGCCCCGCCGGTTCCGATGATCAACCACAGGAGATTGTTCATGAATGATTCACGCATCTTGGAATCGGTAAAAGCGAACACATAGTTCGCGAGTCCTACGAAATTCTTCGACTGTGCATCAAAGAAACTCAGGTAGAGTGATCTCACGGTAGGGATAAACAGATACCAAGCCAGGATCAGCAGTGCTGGTCCTACAAATATGATCGGCTGCAGCTTCTTGGCAGTCGTAACACTGGTTCTATTGATAACCCAATCAGCTACCCAGAACAGAAGAGCAATCCCACCAACACCCCACACAATAGCGATGATTGCAATTATTCCTTGTGGAGCATTGCTATCCCGTAAGAAGATGAAACCAACCCACAATACAAAGAACACCCCAACAAGCACAAGAACAGAAAATGCTATACGACCAAGTTTTGCGAGGGTTGATGTAGGTTTCCCTTGTCTTTCAATTGTTGTCATGGACGTTCCCCTTTGAGAGTACGATACAAGAGCACCGGCAGAAAGTGCTACTTCTCTGCCGGCGCAACACATCGTCTACTTATTCCGGCCAGGATTTCTGAACATCGCTCAACATGGCATCTAGGCTCTTGCCGTTGACCCAGTCAACAATACCAGTCCAGAAGGAACCTGCACCAACTTGGCCCGGCATCAGATCGGAAGCATCAAATCTGAAGACCTTGGCATTCACCAGGGATTCAGCAAGTGAGCGTTCAATCTCATTCGGGTAGGCATCCAGATCCTGGTTCAGATAGGGGAAGAGAGCTCCGCCTCTCTTTGCCCAAATCTCACCAGACTCCCAAGTTGCCAGGAATTCCATGAACTCACGAACTTCAGGGCGGTCATTGAAAACAACAAACTGGTCACCACCACCAAGGATAGGAATACCAAATTCATCATTGATACCAGGAAGTGGGAATACTCCTACTTCTTCCTCAAGATTTGCCTGAATGTCATCCTGGAGGAACGAGGTTACAAAGTTACCCTGTCGATGCATCCAAGAGCGTGGAGGATTCTCAAACATGGTTCGTGGTGAATCAGTATAACTCTGGGTAAGAATGGTATTGGTTCCACCATAGACATATTTTGGATTCAACCAGATATCGCCAATTACTTCAAAGGCTTCTCGAACCTCAGGTGCATTGAATGCGATCTCATGGTTTACCCATTTGTCATACACATCAGGGCCAGCGGTTCTGAGCATGACATCCTCAACCCAGTCGGTACCAACCCAACCTGTTGCTCCACCGGCTTCAATACCGATTGACCAAGGGGTATGTCCATTGGCGACCATTTTGTCCATCAGGGCGATCATTTCATCCCATGTGGTAGGAACTTCATAGCCTTCCCTTGCCCAAGCTTTCTTGGGATACCACACAAAACTCTTTGCATTTACACGGTGGAATACGCCATAAGGGGTGCCATCATAGGAACCCAGGTCCTTCCAAACCGGTGCATAGTTTGCATCGACTGTTTCCAGCAGGGAGTCCCACATTGGAACCAGATATCCCTGGGAAGCAAAGTTATACATGAGACCAGGCTGGGGAAGTGCTGCGATATCTGGGGGATTACCACCCTCAACACGTACACTGATCAGCGTCTCAAAGTCCTTCGATCCTTCGTAGATTACATCGATTCCTGTCCGTTCCTCGAATGGCACGATTGCCTCTTCAAAACGTCTCAGTTCTTCATCTACGAAAGCTCCAAACACCTGTACGACCTTCTTGTCGTCTTCTTTGGTGTCAGCTTGTCCAGCAGCAAATGCTGATGGTAGAACCACCAATGCAATGAGTAACACTACTAC
>NZ_JAEKNT010000349.1 GCF_016406725.1 Sphaerochaeta sp. S2
CTGCAATACTATCATGGGGTGCAGTCCCTGCTCACCCCCGATGAATTGCACAGGTTGCACAGAAGCCACCGCAAGGGAAGGCTCGGCTACGACCTGCTGCCGATACTGGGCATCATGCTGCTCAAGCTTCACCACCAGGTACGGACGGTGAAGGGAACACTGTCGCTCCTGCGTGAGAACGGGAACCTGAAGGACATGCTTGGAATCACCAGGGTACCCAGTGAGGCGAGTGTGAGCAGGCTTTTCAGGGAAGTGGAGAGGATCGTCGACCCCTCACTCCTCCATGAACGGGTGATACAGGCGTATACATCATCAATGGACAGGCTGGCAATCGGGCACCTGAGCATAGACAGCACCACCATCGGGGTACGGGAGAAGCCCATCAAGACCAGGGCAAAGGAAGCCAAGGCCAACGAGAAGCGAGGACGCAAGGCGAAGGGATCGCTGGAGGAACAACAGTATCGTGAGCGCCAGGCCAGGCTGGAGCAAGAACGGATTGCCTATCTGCAAGAATCCTTCGGGGAGTCGCTGGCAAGACTGGAAATGCGCTGTTCCATCACCGCGAAACAGAATTCCAAGGGGAAGAAACAATGGTTCATCGGCTACAAGGCCCATCTTGCCACTGATGATCATGGGGTGCCCGTGAGCTTCGCGGTGACCGGGGCCTCGGTCCATGACAGCAAGGTCGCAGTCCCCCTCATGAAAAAGGCAAGGGAGATCGCTGATTTCTTGTATGTACTGCTCGACAAGGGGTACATCAGCCCTGTGATCAACGACTATGTCGACATGATAGGAAGGAAGGCGATCATCGACCGCAGGGCCTACAAGGGGGTGGTTGCCGACCCCCTGGACCCCGCTTCCCAGAGGCGGTATGCTGCCAGGACCACCGTGGAGAGGACCAACGGGGAGCTCAAGGACGGGTTCCTTCCCGATACCATCTATAAAAGGGGAGCCCACGCCCGGTATGAGATCGCTCTGGCCATTCTCCTCACCACCATGAAGAAGGTGCGGAATGTGCTGATCCTGTATGAGCAACACAAGGCACAAAGGGTATTCTAGCCACAATCAAAGGAATTGAAGACACCCCTCCAACGAAGAAGGAATGCCTTGGTGCGTCTATCGACTTGCCTTGGGGGTGATTCACTCCGTCATCATGGAGAGAAAATCATCTGGTTGACTGTCATGCCACCTGGTATGCATGGATATACACAATCTATGTATATTCATACATGCAAATTAGCATTTTGAAATTTGCTCTAGAATTCGGCATATTCCATATTTGCCGAATCTTATTCAATTCATTAACAGATACGATTGATACATCCCTGGGGTAATCTCACAATTCCTCAAATAAAGCAAACCCCCTCAGTCGATTGACCAAGGGGGCTGAGAGCGCCAGAAGGGAATCGAACCCTCGTCTCATGCTTGGGAAGCACGAGCACTAACCATTGTGCTACTGGCGCATCTGCCATTGGATAATAGCAAAATAGGGAGAGGATGTAAACAACTATTTCCAGAGAATATGATTCTAGGTGAATAGTCGTGTCCCAATCTCTGTCTCCCCCTTCCCGCGGTCAAACACCACCAAGGAACCAAAGCCTGTACATCCATCTGCGTTGAAGGTATCGGTAGGGCTTGACCACTCCTGGTGACTGACTACTACAGTATAGGCTGTTTCACCTCTCTTGATGGTGACAGCCTCGATCAGGGAATCAGAAAATCGGATCTTCTTGAAATTGGAGAGTACCCGCTCCTTCTTGAAAACGGCATCCTCGTTGAGTGAGATCAAGGTAAATAATGATACAAATCCATCCCCTTCCACCTCGCTGACCAGGGTCTTGTTGTCGGTCAGCTCATTGTAGTGACGTGAGAGCCTGGTACTTTTAAGATATTGGGTAACACCCTGGCTTGAAATGGTATGGATGTACATTGCATTCTTCGTGCTCTGGTACATCATCCCGGACTCCTTCAGACTTACCTTACCCTCATCATTACAATGCAGATAGCTTTGATAGCTATGGTGTTCCTGGGATAAAAACTCATCACAGATCAGGATAAGGGTTTTCTCCAATACCACGATCGTCCTACGTGGAAGCACCCCGACATCCAGATACCCTTGGTGCGAACCTTGGAAAGCAATATACCCATTTTTCTGAGCCGTGCGGAATCCGATGGGTGCGCTTAACTTGGAGCACTCCCAACTGTCCTTGCATACGGTGAAGTTCTTGTTATCCACTGTTGTGGTGTTATGGGCAGTGCTGTCCTTGAACTCATACCGCTCAGACTTCGGGACATAGGTGTACCGGCCGGCATCCACCAGAAGATCCTCTCCATTCGCATAGAGGTCGAAATGAAGCTTGTCACTATGCCCATGACCAGCTCCCAAGGTACCACAGTGAAAGCGAAGATAGGCATCTTCTTCCTTGTAGATGGCATTTCCGCTCTCGTGCAAAACAAAGAGACGTTGAGAGGAGGAAAGACTGGGTAGTTGATCGTAGCATTTCACTGCCCTGAAACCGAGATCCCAGATGGTATCAAAATCGAGATGGGAGTACCCACCCTTCTTCAGCTCTCCATCCTGATAGAAATAGGCTGCCTTGGTGATGAGGTCCCTTTGGTCGATTGCATCACTGTCCCCCATGCAGGGCTCTGTTCCGTCCGGTTTCTGCCATGAGAGGGAGGCTTTGCACATCTTGTAGGTTTTCTCTTTGATCACCTCAGGAAGGGGAATGTGAAGCCGTCTGGCCAGGATTACCACATCCAGATAGCAGTGCAACACCTCATTGTGGTACATGGGGGACTGTTCCCACTGCATTCCATCATCATATACCTGTATCTCTATCTCCAAAGACAGCCTTCTTATTGCTTCCTCGCAGTAGGTTTCGCTGATCTCACTCTTCTGGAGAGCGAGGGAAGCAAGAAACAACCCATGGTTCTCCAGAACACCCCAATTGCTCATAAGATGATAGCTGTCCCATACGGAATAGAGGAATTCCGCATGGTCAGCTATCGAGGAGAGGAATGTTTCAAGTACCGAATCTGTTATTGAAGGGCTTTCCTTGAAGTACTGCATTGCTTTTACCCAGTACTCCATGCGAAGCCCAGCCTCAATAGATCGCCACGCCTTCTGGCTCTTTGGGTCAGAACGCCTGACGTTCTTCACCCAGTGGCAGAGCTGGGAAGCAAAGGCCTCTGCATACTGCTCATTACCGGTAAGTGCATAGGCTTGTCCCAGCGTAATCCAGAACCGCATCCTGTTGAATGCAAAGACCCACTCACTATCATCGGATGGTTGATGTAACCAGTCTATATCGTGGGGGAATACAACCGGCTCAGTGGTACGTTCCATATCCCACCGTTGATTGAACAGAAATGACTGCTGAACAATCTCTTCGGCTGTAGCAATGATTGTCTCCGCTTCTTCTTTCTCATACTGCCAAAGATAGGCTGAAACCTGCTTTGGATCATCCAAGAAGCAGATTCTCCAATTGGAGAAATACGTATCTTTCTTCATATACTCCCCTTACCAGAAGGTCGACCAACTACCACTGAGTCGCATCAGGGCTTCCATATAGAAATAATCACCCCATGAGACGCATTCATCAACCCCTTCAGGGGTGCATGTATTATAGGGACTCTTCTTGGAGTAGGTTCCGTGAAGGACCAGTCCGTTGGAATAAGATGGGTCTGTTACCCTATAGGATTCATACAGGCTTTGCATAAGCTTCTTCGCCCAGGAGCGATACAGATCAGCTTGCGTATCATTGAGAAGATCAGCCATTTCCAAAAGACCGCAGGCAGCAATGGAAGCACTTGAAGAGTCTCTCGGCTCATCACCTTCACTGAAAATCAGGTCCCAGTAGGGGATCAAATCATGGGGGAGACGGGAGAGGAAGAATGCAACGCTCTTGGAAAACTGGGAGAGACAGCGCTCATCCCTCGTGTACCGATAGCTGAGCGCAAGGCCATAGAGAGCCCAAGCCTGCCCCCGTGCCCAGAAGGAATCAGCGCGGTATCCTTGGCAGGTCTCTCCCCTAAGCGGACCTCCAGTCTCAGGGTCCATGAAGAAGGTATGGAAGGTGGAGCCATCATCGCGGAATGAGTGTTTGAGGCAGGTCTCTGTGTGGCGAAGGGCAATCGTACGATATCTATCATCCCCTGTTACCTCGCTTGCCCAATAGAGCAAGGGAAGATTCATCAAACAATCAATGATGAAGCGGTAGTTTTCCTCCTCATCCATGGCTCCCCATGCTTGCAGGAAGGACCCTTTCTCCTGGAACCGGGTCAGCAACTGGTCTGCAGCAAGCAGTGCAGCTCGCTTTGCACGCTCATTGCCATCCAATTTGTACAAGGAGACACAACTGGGAGTATAGAGGAACCCCATGTCATGGTGGTCTACCTCAACCTTGTTCTCTATACGGAAGAGAAAACTCTCGGCCAGAATACTCGCTGCATGGAGGAATACCGGGTCCTTGGTATGCTGCCAAGCTAGGCATACCTCTCCAGGCCAAAACCCACAGGTCCACTGAGTATTATCACAAGGAGGATAGAAGTTTTTCACTGATGAATGGTTCTGGCAGCGATAGGTAAACAGAGGGAGATTCCGCCTTACCTGCGAGACTGCCTCACCCAAAGCACGCTGAACAGTGTCTTGTGTTATTTCCTGCATACCTACCCCTTCAGTCCAGCAGTGGCCACTCCCTGGACAAAGAACTTTTGCAGGGAGAGAAAAACAATAACTACCGGGACCAAGGCAACCACGCTGGCTGCCATGATCAAGCCGTACTCACTGGAATACTGGCTTATGAACATTCTCAGTCCAATCTGGATGGTCTTCAGCTCGGTCCGAGTAAGATAGAGCAAAGGACCGAGGAAGTCATTCCAGGTATTTACGAACGTGAAAATGGTCAGGGTAGAGAGTGCAGGCTTCGATAGAGGAAGCATGATTTTCCACCAGATGCTGTACTCACTCATCCCATCGATTCTTGCTGCCTCGCACAGCTCATCGGGAACACTCATATAGAACTGTTTCATCAAGAACACCCCGAAAGCACTGAAAGCCTGCAGGAAGATGATTGACAAGTGGGTGTTGTTCAGCCCGAAGGAGCGCATCATGATGAACTGAGGAACCATATACACATGCCAAGGCATGGCAATGGTCGCTACATACCCGAGAAACAGGAGATTTCTTCCTTTGAACTGCAACTTTGCAAACGCATAGGCAGCAAAGGATGAGGTTAAAAGCTGAAGAAAGGTCACAATAACGGTCAGCTTGGCGGTATTCTTGATGAACAATCCCAAGGGGATGGTTGTCCAGATTTCTGCATAGTTTTCCCATCGCGGCTCAGAGGGGATCCACTTGATGGGAAAGGAAAACACATCCTTGTCGAGCTTCAGCGATGCACTGATCATCCAGGCAAAGGGCAGCAACATCACCAGCGCCGAGAGGATAAGCAAGAGATAGACTGCAATGGTGGAATTGGTGGTTTTTCTGATTCGTACTTGCATGGCGCCCTCCTAATGCATCCGCTTCTCACCGTTGAACTGAACCAACGTAACGGCGAGAACCAGGATAAAGAGCACCATGGCAACTGCACTTGCAGAACCAAGATTCCAACTGATGAAGGCTTTGTTGTAAATATCGTAGACGAGTACCAAGGTAGCAGTACCCGGGCCTCCCTGGGTAACCATGTACACAATGTCATAGACCTTGAAGCACTGGATGGTAAGCATAACCATTACAAAGAAGGAGACACCACTAAGCTGAGGAATGGTAACATAGCGGAATCGTTGCCATGCATTGGTTCCATCGAGGCTTGCTGCTTCATAGAGCTCGGGGTTTATTCCTTGCAAACCGGCAAGATAAATAATCATATAATAGCCCATGTACTTCCAGACACTGAAGAAAACGATGGTGATCATCGCCCAGTCCTTGTCGGCTGCCCATCCGGGTACCGATTCAAAACCCAACGTATAGAGCAACATGTTGACTGGGCCCTTGGATGGGTTGAAGATCATATTCCAGACTGCCGCAACGGCAACCAAGGAAGCTACATAGGGAAAGAAGCTCACTGTTCTAAAGAAGTTACGGGCTTTGAAGCCCTGGTTGAGAATGACCGCAAGAAACAGACTTGCAACCAAGGTAAGGGGAACCGTCCCTGTTGTGTAGACGATGGTATTTTTCAAGGCAGCCTTGAACTGGTCATCGTCAAACAGGTCGATAAAATTGCCAAGCCCCGCCCAAGTGATGGGGTTTGAACCATCCCAATGCAGGAAGGCAAGGGCGAATGCAAAGATGATGGGGACCATGGTAAACACGGCAAAACCAATGAAGTTTGGTGCAATGAAACTATATGCCACCAACTGTTTTTTTAACGTTGCTTTTTTTGAGGGCATGAAACCATCCTCGGCTCTGGAATGTGGTACAGGGGATGAACATCCCCTGTACCGAAAAAAGGAGAACTATTTTCCCAGAATCTTCTGGATTTGCTCATTCATCTTCTTGATACCGCCATCGACACTGATGTTGTTGGTCATGATCTCATCATGGACCTGATTCAACACCACCTCGATCTCTGCAGATTTCTCATGCAAAGGCATCTCAAGATAGGTCTTGTGCACCTGAAGTGCATCACGTGTTGCCTGATCGGTTGGGAATCCAGGCTTGGAAGCGATGATCTCGATAACGCTCTCATCCGTAATTGCAGGAATGGTTCCGGTCTTTGCGATAATCTGGGCACCTTCAGGACCGGTTACGAACTTCACGAAATCAAATGCAGCGTCTTTCTTCTTGGAAGCATTGCTTACGCCAATGCTGGTAATGGTTCCAAGAGTGGTTCCAGGAGTAACTCCCTCTGCATGGGGATACTTGACCAAACCCCACTCGGAGCATTCGGTCTTGCCCTGGGCAATCTGGTCGATCAAGGTGGCAATGAACCATGAACCCATGTTCATCATTGCAACGCTGTTGTTGTAGAATACACCACTGTAGTGGGTGGATGAGGTCTTCAGGGTTGCATAATCCTGGACAATTCCATCTCTCTGCTGGCCCAGTACCATCTCATAGTAAGGAGCGAGGAAGTCGTAAGTACCATCAACAATGGTATTCTTTCCATCTAGGATGCCGAACAACTGCACAGCAGAACGCCAGGTATGATAGTGAGCTCCATATACCTTGTTTGCACCCATGCCGCTGGTCATCTTACGGGCAAGCGCGTCAAACTCAGCAAAGGTCATATCATTGGTGGGATAGGCAACACCAGCATTATCGAAGAGTTCCTTGTTGTAGTAGACAATCCAGAAATCACTGCGGAATGGAATGCCGTAGAGCTTTCCATCAACAGAAATCTGGTCTGTGGTTCCACCATAGAGGGAAAGATCAACACCTTCGCTGGCGATCATGGGGTTGAGATCCATCAGCAAATTGCGCTTCACAAGGTTGTTGTAACCAGGAATGTCCTTGATGGTGACAATATCAATTGAAGAGTCTCCACCGGAGAGTTGGGTCTGCAACATGGTCATGAAGTCAGCCGAGCCAAGATCGAGCATCTCGATCTTCACATCAGGGTTTGCTGCCTCATATGCAGTGATCAATGGCTCATAATACGTAGTGGAAGCGATGTCCCACAGGGCCCATTTGAGTGTGGTCTGCCCACCTACCTCCTGGGCTGCCTCCTTGGTTCCATTGGCAAACACAGAAC
>NZ_JAEKNT010000350.1 GCF_016406725.1 Sphaerochaeta sp. S2
CTCGTACCATCCAACACTGCATTCGCCACATCATTGGTTTCAGCCCTGGTAGGTTTGGGATTGTGCATCATTGACTCCAGCATCTGTGTTGCGGTAATGACAGGCAGCCCACGATCGATGCAGGACCTGATGATAGCCTTCTGGATCAGGGGGACTTCCTCAGCCGGGGCTTCAACCCCCAAGTCTCCTCGGGCGATCATAATCACGCTCGACTCATCCATGATCTCCTGGAGGTTGGTAACTGCCTCAGGCTTCTCAATCTTGCTGATAATGGGGATGGTTCTACCGTAAGAGGCCATCATATGCTCTTTCAAGGCCTTAACATCTTTCCCGCTGCGAACGAAGGAGAGAGCAACATAGTCAAGGTTGTTCTTGAAGGCAAATGCCAAATCTCTCTTGTCTTTCTCCGTGAATGAACTCAGTTGGCGTAAGGGGACTTCTGGAAGGTTTACCCCTTTACGAGGGAGAATGACTCCCTCTTCCAGCAAGGAGCAATGGATATCTTTCCCTTCAATGCTTTCCACGATAAGGGAGACCAATCCATCATTGATCAATATCCGTTGCCCTACCTTGATCTCTTCATGCAGGAATGGGTAGTCAATACTGATACGCTCCTTGGTTCCCACGCATGGCTCAGTGGTCAGGGTAATTTTCTCTCCCTTTTGCAGTACATACATCTCTTCCTGCAACTGCCCAAGACGAATCTTCGGTCCTTGCAGGTCCATGAAGACTGTTACAGGAAAACCCAACTCCTTGCTTGCCTGTCTGACGTAGTCAAACCGCTTTTGCTGTTCTTCATGCGAACCATGACTGAAGTTCAGCCTAATCACACGGCATCCTGCTTCCAAAATGGCTTTAACCATAGGATACGTCTCACTCGCTGGTCCCAGTGTGGCAACAATCTTGGTATAGGTCATAATCCTGCCTCCTATGAGTATCATGAGGTGAACTACTGTGATTTGTAAAGCATAATCCCCACCAGGGTGAGAAGAGAATCACCCAAAAAGGTGAAGAGAATACTCTCTCCAGGCGATTGTTTTCCCATATCCAAGCACTAGCATGAACGTATGAGTAGGCATATTGTTCGTAGCTGGATCATTATTGTTGTTTCACTTCTTTTCAGCCTTATCTGCATCAGCAGTATAGGGAGGCTTCATATTGACAGCTCAACCGATGCATTTATTCCCAAGGCACATCCGGTAGTAGCAACCAATGAGAAGATTGAGGAACGATTTGGCTCTCTTGACTCGGTTGTGGTAAGTCTGTACGCTCCTCAATCAATTCTGAAGGAAGAGTACCTTGAACAGCTTACTTCACTGACAAAACAGATAGAGGCATTGGATGGCGTCAAGCAAGCTTCAAGCCTGGCAAATCTCAAACATCTGGAACCATCATCCGAGGGAGTTGCGGTTGTCCCTCTCTATGATGGGGATATAGGACGGATAGAGGAACGTATCGCGTCTTGGCCCTCTTTCTATGAAGGAACGTTCATCTCTGAAGACCATCAGGTACTCTCTATTCTGATCCAAACCACACGAGAATACGATGCGACTCTCTTGCTCTCCAATCTTAGGGAGCTACTGCTCCCCCTTGAGGGACTGGAGTTCTCTCTTCTTGGGCTACCCGCTGTTACCGAGGAGATTGAAAGGAGTTTGCTCAGTGACCTGGCAATGCTTGCCCCGATAGTGGCTCTACTGATTATCCTCGTGCTCTACCTCTTCCTCCGAAGAATTGACGCAGTGCTGCTCTCTCTTGTTCCCCTTGTATTCAGTAGCTCCCTGACCCTGGGGATCATGGCATGGACGGGTATCACCGTAACCATGGCAACGATGCTCGTCCCAGTCCTTCTGCTCATCGTAGGGAGTGCCTATACTGTGCATATATTCAGCCATTTCTACCAAGAATATGATGGAAGAAATATTGAGGAAACCCTGCAGAACGTAGTGCACACCAATACCTATCCAATTATTGGTGCTGCAGCAACGACTGCCTTTGCATTCCTTGCCCAACTTTCCAGCCCTCTAGGGCCTTTCAGAACATTCGGTTTACTTAGTTTCATTGGTGTGGTTGCCTGTGCAGGTAGCTCACTGATCCTGCTTCCCGCCCTGATCAGGGTCGTGTATCAGGTAAAGATTCCAAAACCACGAAAAGTGAGTAAGTCCCATTCAGTATTCCTCGTACGCTTTGCACTGAAGGTTTCCAACAAGTGGGGCAAGCTGACCATTACCCTCTTCCTGCTTATGATCATCATTGTCCTTCCTCTCTCCTACCTGTCATTACAGGAAGGTACAAACATGCTTGCATTCTTCAGACCCTCCTCTACCCTCGTGAAAATGAACAACCGTTACAACCAGGCAATGCAAGGGTCCTTCTCCCTCTCAGTGATGATCACCCCCCCTGAAGGCACTGCTACACTCAGTCCGAACGTACTGAAAACAATTGAACACGCCATAGAGACGATAGAAGAGGAATCCACTGTTGGCGGCGTTCAGTCCATCCTACCTTTTATTAAACGCATGAATCAGTTGCTTGGACCTGCTGAGGGAGCGATAGTGGAAACGGTGGAGGATGAACCGGTATTTGACTTTTTCTCCGGTCCACTCTCCAGCGAAGCATCTACTACCAACCCTACAGCAACCAAGCAGCTTGAAAGAGGTGGCAATGGATCCTATGAGATTCCCAGTGACCCAGCAAAATACGGCCTTTCCTCAGAGGAGGAACTGAGTCATCTTATCGCCCAGTATCTGCTGTTGTACAGCTCATCCCTGGATAGCTTCATCGATGATCCACTGGAACCTGATTCCACCCTTTTCACCATATTGCTCAAGGAATCACATACTGAAACACTCCGCTTGATCTCTACCAAACTCCCCACCCTCTTTCCTTCAACATGGAACGTGGAGATTGGAGGAGGAGAGGCAGTAAGCCTTGCCCTGACTGACTTGGTCACCAAGAGCCAAATCATCAGTCTCTTCAGCTCACTTATTGCTGTCTGGATACTGGTACTTATCACACTCCGCTCTGCAAAACTTGCAACACTTGCCCTCCTTCCCTGTCTCTTTGCACTCTCCTCAGTATTTCTGGCTATGGCGCTTTTCTCCATCAAACTGGATATCGTGACCAGCCTCATTGCAGCATTGGCAATTGGTATCGGGGTGGATTATGCAATCCACTTGCTCTCAGCGTTTATGCGCAACAAGCACTCATCTGAAGAGATCATGATGACCACCGGTAAAGCAATCTTGGCAAATGCTGCATCGGTTGCGGTTGGATTCAGCGGACTACTCTTCAGTCGCTTCCTTCCAATTGCAAACCTTGGACTGCTCTTCTGTATCGCCATGATTGCAGCAAGTGCTGCTGCACTCCTGCTCTTGGTGGCACTCCAGGTCCATCTCCCCAACCTATTCAACACTTCCAGGAGGAAATCATGAAACGATTCATCACACTGTTCTCTATACTCAGCCTTGGATGTTCTTTTGCAATTTTCAGCTCACCGACTGCTGACCAGATCATGGAACAGGTACTTGAAAGACAAAGCTCAACAACTTCGGCACTCGATATCAAACTCACCTTGATCGATACCTCGGGAAGTGCCAGAGAGAGACGGCTGCAAACACTCAGTACAACCAAGGATGGCAGGACTTCCACACTGACGGTATTTCTCTCCCCAGAGAGTGTACGCAATACCCGCTTTCTCTCCATTGAAGGGACAGATGGAAATACTGAGCAGTGGATTTACCTCCCCTCCCTTAAGCGGATCAGGAAAATAGCGGGAGCTGAGGAAGCTGGATCATTCATGGGTAGTGATTTCTCCTATAGCGATATGGCTTCAACCACCTATGATACCGGCCAAGCAGATCATCATCTCATCTCTGAGGATAGTAACAGCTTTACCGTTGAATCGATTCCCCATGAGGTGAAAGCGTATGGTAAAACCATTACCGTTGTCGACAAGGAAACCTATTTACCCCTGGAGGTTCAGTTCTATGAGCCTGACAGGAACACGATAGTAAAAACATTGACCACAGAGGCAATTGACACGCTCTCTGGTCGTCCGGTCAGTACTACCATGGTTATGAGAACCCACTCCAGTTCACACTCCACACGCTTGGAGATTCTTCAAGCACGTTATGATATTCCTCTTCCAGAGGGATACTTTACGACCAGATTTCTGGAAACAGGGAGGCTCTGATGAAACGAACCCTAGCTATTACCATCCTGTTGTTGGCTACCACAGCACGTTTGTTTGCTTTTGATATATTTGCTGAGGAAGAAGAACCTAAGAGGACCTTCTACCTGCAACAAGAGACATCCCTGAATGTCTATCGTGACAAATCCGTAGATCCCGGGGTACTACTTGGGCTCTCAGTCGATTATGAAGATGAGACGTTTAGAGCAATAACCACCGTACGATTTGATGCAATGACAAATACCCTTTCAGCGGAACACCTCTCCATCAGCCTCTACTGGGGTAAGCAGACGCTTGCTGCAGGATGGATGACCCATCCTTGGGGAAGTGCATCGCTCTCCCATGTTGTGGATGTGCTAAATGCCCAGGACCTAAGTAAAGGTATCATAGATGACCTGGAAGCAATGAAACAGAGGGAACTGATGCTCTCCCTGACTACCTACTGGGATCGAAGCTCCCTGGATGTTGTCCTGAAACCAGGGTTTCTCCCTACCAGCTTGGAAAGCACTGGACGTTGGTCACTTATTCCGGCACAGTTTGCGTCAGTGACATTGCATGAAGAAGAGACTGAGAGCCTTGAAAAATTTGGAGGGGGGGCACGCTACCGAATACAATCAAGTGCCATCGACCTTGGCCTTCTCTATTTCAATGGGTACTGGCCACAAAGTGGTTACACCAACATCACCTTTAACCCTTCACCCTTTGCGATCACAGGGGCCGATACCGTTCATACCCGCTACCAACTTATTGGCTTGGAATCGAGTAGTTTGTTTGGGCCCTTTACACTTGCTTTGGAGGGGGGATTCTTCCTCAGTGAGGATACCGATGGAAGTGACCCAGGATTATACAATAGCAAATGGGCATACTTAGCAGAACTCTCCTATACCCATAGCGCGAGTGGCACATTTCTGGCAGTTGCCTACCAGGGACACTATGTTCTAAATTTCCCTTCCTCGCCTATGGATGTAGATGTTCTCGCTTCCTATGGAGGAAAGGCCTATGCCAATACAATCATTGCCGCAGCAGAATCCAAATTCTTCCGGGAAAAACTTGCATGCAGAGTAGCTGGGACCTACCAAGTAGAAAGCACCGGATACCTCATGCTCGCCTCCGCCACCTATGCTCTGGGGGACAATCTCTCTTGTTTCCTCAAGACTACCTGGTATGGTTCAATAGAGCCGAAAGAGAGCATTTATCACACATGGGATGCAAACGATTCTCTTCAGATAGGGCTGAAAGCATGGTTCTGAGCAGAGGTATATGATAGGATTCTCCTAGGAGGAACCCAATGGTAATCCTATCCGATATCCTTCTCTTCCTTACCACCGCTTTGGTGGTTTCCATTACTTGTCTCTGTATCTTGCTCTTCTACCGTGTGCGCGATGCATATATCGGTTCCTTCCTTACTGTCCTTGTTCCTCTCTCACTGCAAATGTGTCTCTCTCTCTTGGTCACCTACCTGACCAGAACACTTCCGGTGGGAAACCTGGACGCCAATGCTTTTCAGGTATTTGCACTGGGAGCAACCATCTTCTCTGTCCTGCTCACTACCACATTGTTGCTAATGATGAGCAAGTATTTGATACAAATTCTTCCTGCTACTGATAAGCAGAGAATACTGGGAAACCGAATCCTTACATTCTTGATCCTGTTTTTTTTCCTGATCAGCCTCTGGGTCATCATCGCCGAGAGCAAGGGAGACTGGCAGAAAGCCCTCAGCGACACCATAGCCTATCACTTCTTTGCGGGCAGCATGTTCTTGGTGATCCACGCAGTTCTGAGTGGCATCTTCGTCAAGAAGGCGACTACCTGGGAGGAAGAGCGCCTGTTGAAAGGAATCATCTACACCTTTCTACCGCTGTTCTTCCTGTTTCCCCTCGATCTGCTGTTCTTCAGGAATCTTCCGTTCAAGCTGGTCTATCTTAGTTTTTCCACACTCTCGGTCTATCTCTACTATTTCATCAGCCGTAGATATTTCTTGACTTGGGAACAGACCGACCACGTGGATACAACGGGCGGCAAGGAGTACGGGCTCTCACTCAGGGAAGAAGAGGTATTACGATTGCTTGCAGCAGGATGCAGTAATCAGGAGATTGCAAAACAGCTCTATATCTCACCCAATACCGTTAAAACCCACATCAAGAACATCTATGCAAAGATGGGCGTAAACAACCGACTCCAGCTCTTCTCACTGCTCAAGAAGTGATCATGACTTACAAGAGGCACAGATACCGGTGAGAAAGAACGTATGGTCACTGATGGTGAATCCATACTGTTTTTCCCATTCTTTCATCTGCTCTTGGTAGGCACATCCCCCAAGGTCGATGAATGTATGACACTTCTCACAGTGGAACCAGTGGTGATGGACTCCTTCACTGCGGCTGCGATAGCTATAGTAGCGTTCGGTACCGTGCTCAGTGCAGTGTAGGATGAATGATTCAGCAAAGCCCTGCTCCTCAAGATAGTGCAGGTTGCGATAGATGGTTGCTTGGTCAAACGGGAGTGAGGGCTCTCCGCCCAGCATCGATGCGCTGACAGGTTCCTTGCTCTCTTTGAGCAACTCCAGCAGGGCTTTTCTTGCCTTAGTCATGGTGTTTCCTCCATTTTTTCAGCAGGTCACCAGCCGACCGCCCCAAGTAGAACGCACCGGCAATAACGACGACGGTTGCTCCCACTGGAATATCGAAGCCCCAGCCCACAGCAAGCCCTGCAAAGGAGAACAGGAAAGAGAAGAGCGTGGCAAAGGCCATCATGGAGGCAAGATTCTTCGCCTTATACCCTGCTGTTCCCGCTGGGAGAGTGAGCATGGCGATCACCATTACGATACCAACAAATGTCTGCAGCAGAACAACGGCTACCGCTGTTATCGAGAGGATGGCGAGAAATACCACATGGGTCGGGATTCCTCTCACCTGGGCGAACTCCTCGTCAAAGGCAGTTGCCTCAATCTGGGGATAGAATCTCCAGGCAAGCACAATCACCACCACATCAAGAATAGCAAGCAGGATCAAATCAGAGGGAGCAATAAGCAAGATATTACCAAAAAGGTAACTTGATGGATCGGTGTATCCAGGGGTCTTTGCCATGAACAGCACACCAATACTCATCCCAATTGCCCAGATTGCTTGTATGACCGTATCCTCACGTTGCTTGGAGCGGAGGGAAACCGTCCCGATTATCGCTGCAGAGAGGAGCGCAAAGATAATTGCTCCTACCATCGGGCTGAGGTTCGGGACCAAGCCGGTGGCTGAGAGATAGAGAGCAATACCGATACCACCAAGCACAGCATGGCTGATGGCTCCGGCAAGGCCGGCTATCCGTTTCACGGTAACGACCGAGCCCAGCACCCCGAAGAGAACAGAGGAGAGCAAACCAGCAAAGAATGCATTTCTCACAAAGGGAAAATCGGGGTTGAATAGTGCGGAAAAGAATCCTAGAAGATCGTTCATACATCCTCCCTTGGGAAATGGCAAAAGTCTCCTGGGATCTCAACATCGTGCCGTACCCGTTTCCTTGTTCCTTCTGCTTCTTCCTCAAGTGCATGCTGGACGACAGTCCGGCCAACTTTTCCATCCCTATGGGCATCGATACAGAACACCCGGTCGATCAAGGGGGAGACCTCTCTCATATCATGGGTAACAATCAGGATGGTTGTAGAACCCTTAAGTTTCCCTAGGGTTGCATAGAGTCTCTGCTCACTCTCCTTGTCCAGATTGGCAGCCGGCTCATCAAGAATCAGCATGGTGGGTTCAGCTGCAAGAGCACGGGCAACCAACACTCGCCGCCTCTGGCCCCCACTCAGGGCATTGTAGGGTCGCTCGGCAAGGTGCTCAAGCTCTACCTGCTTGAGTGCTTGCAGTGCTTTCTCCGTCTGCTCAGCTTTCCCTCCCCGCTTTGATGCATCAACACGCCCCATCCTCACAACTTCCAATACGGAAATAGGGAAATTGGGATCATAGCTGGTGTGCTGGGGAACATAGCCTACAAGGGCCCGGCTCTTTCTTGGATTCTCCCCAAGCAGTCTGATCGTCCCAGATTGGGGAGCCTCCAGACCAAGGACCAATTTCAGCAAGGTACTTTTCCCTGAACCGTTTGGACCAACCAGGGCGATGAATTCCCCTGCATGAAAATGAAAGGATACATCCTCAAGGACTCTCAGATGTGGATAAGAGAACGCAACATCATTGAATGAGAGTGCTACAGGGACGCTACTCATAAGCTTTCCTTGAGGGCATTGCCCATCAAGCGGATATTTCCCAGCCAATCATAGGCAAGGGGATCGAGTGGGACTACCTGTGCACCAACCACCTGGGCGACTTTCTCTGCACTGCCGGAGGGAAATTGCTTTTGTACAAAGATTACCTTTGCCTGATCGTCTTGTGCCCGCTCTATCAGGAGAGCCAAGTCCTTTGCTGTGGGTTCCTTCCCTCCTGTCTCGACAGCCTCCTGATGAAGGCCGAATGAGTCAAGGAAGTATCCAAAGGAGGGATGATAGACAAAGACGGTACTGCCAGAGAGCCCCGCGAGCTCTGTTTTCAACGAGGTGAATTCTCCCTCAATCTGGGAGAGGAGTTGCCCAGCTCGCTCTTCTACTTCCTCTTCAGGCAATCCAAGGTGGGTGGTCAGTGCAGTGCTGATGTTCTTGACCAAGACCTTCGACTGCTCCCATCCAAGCCAGGTATGTCGATCAATGTTCAATTCATGAACAGGCTCATCTTCACCTGCTTCTTCATCCTCATGGTCATGATCTTCCAAGGTCCGAAGGGTCATCCCTTCTGTCCCATCTATGATGGTGAGATCTGGATAAAGACTGGATACTTTGTCGATAAGAGCATGTTCAAAGTCCGTGCCACTGAGAATCCAGATACTGGCCTTTGCCAACCGAGCCATTTGGGAAGGAGAAGGTTCATAGGAATGTGGATTCTGCCCCTCCCCAACCAGTACAGCAGTTTCCACCAGGTCACCAGCGATCTGGTCGACAAAATATGCATGGGGAAGAATACTCACCATGACAATAGGCTTGGAATCCTGCTCAGTATTCCCCCCTGCAAAGAGAGCGAAAGGGGTTAGAATGAGCGCCAGTAGTATCGATAATGCACGTGTTCGCATAGTACCTCCATCAAGTATCTACAACATAGTAAACCCATGATGATTTTGCAAGTCATTTGCAAAATTATTTCAGACTGTACAGAATCATTGCATTCCGGCTATAGTCAAACCAGTGAGGAAACCGACTATGATGTACGCATATAATGGCAAGTCACCGAGTATTGCAGAAGGTTGTTACATCGCACCCAGTGCTGATGTCATCGGCAACGTCACATTGGGCGAAGGGGTCTCTATCTGGTTTCATGCCACACTCAGGGCAGATGTGAATACCATCCATATTGGAAGGCAATCGAACCTTCAGGACAACGTGGTTGCACATGTAGACAAGGGATTCCCGCTTATTGTGGGAGAAAGATGCACTGTCGGACATGGTGCCATTATCCATGCCTGCACCATTGGGGATGACTGTCTTATCGGCATGGGAGCAATTGTACTCAATGGGGCAGTAATTGGGGAAGAGTCCATCGTTGCTGCAGGCGCTCTGGTTTCCCAAAACAAGGTTTACCCTCCCCGCTCGTTGCTGGTTGGCACCCCTGCAAAACTTATCAGGACCCTCAGTGATGAGGAGTTTGCCAAGGTGAGGGAAAACACCCAGGAGTACTGGGAGTTTGCTCACGACCTTGCAACCGGGAAGCAGACAATCAACTAGGCTTCATTTGCCTGTTCAAATTTCCTGATTGCATCGTTGGTCCCACCAACAACCAATACATCATCCTCGAACAGCTGTTGGTCAGGCAAAATCTCACTGATGGCCTTCTCGTCTCGAATGATTACAATAATATTCAGGTGATAACGCTTGCGAAGATTCAAGTCAGCCACACTTTGATCAGCGAATTTTCCGGAGAGTGTGACATTGGCAATGGAGAAATCATCACAAAGCTCAAGAAAATCCAGTGTCCCAGTGGAGACCAAGGAACGGGCTAGTCGCTCTCCCATCTCAACCTCAGGAAAGACAGCCTCAGCACCAATACGCTCAAGCACCTTGCCATGATTCATGCTTGTTGCCTTGGCAATGACCCGGGGGATACCCAACTCAATCAAGCTCATCGTTACCAGAATATTTGATTCAATATCCTTGCCTATGCAGACAATTGCAGTTCGGCAGTGGGAGATTCCAGACTCATGCAATACTTCTTCAGTGACGGCTTTCACTGGATAGATATTTTCCAATTGATCCTTGACTGCGTTTAGCTTCTCTTCCTCAATTTCCAGGACTATAACCTGTTTCCCTGCCTTGGTAAGTTCCAGGGCCAAGGACAGGCCAAACCTTCCCAGTCCAATAATCCCATATGCATCAGGATCATACTCTCTCTTCATGGCAAATTATCTCCTATCCAATAAATACCTGCTCTTCAACATAGCCCAGTTGTGAGGTTTTCCTCGCAAAACTGGTGGCAATGGTGATAGGGCCGACTCTTCCGGCAAACATTACGACCATCAATACGAGCTTCGATAGTGTAGCGATTTCGGGGGTGATTCCCATTGAAAGTCCAACGGTAGCAAAAGCTGAGACCGCTTCAAACAGTACCTCAAGAAAGGTGAACTTCGATCCTTCAATAATCAACAACAGAAAGCTCCCACCACCTATGAGCAGAATGGAAAGCAAGAGGACCTGAAAAGCCTTGAGAATACTCTCACCTCCAATCTTACGCTTAAAGGCAGCTGGCTGGCGGCCAAACATCAAGGAGCCGAGGCTGAGAAACAGTGTGAAGGTGGTGGAGGTCTTGATACCACCACCAGTCGATCCAGGACTTGCTCCAATGAACATCAAAACAATGGTAACAAGGAGCCCAGCTTGACTCAAGCCTGCTATATCCACGGTATTAAATCCAGCTGTCCTGGTAGTGACACTCTGGAAGAATGCTGCAAGAGGCTCCAGATGTTCGACAAAGAGATAGAACAAGAACCCCCCGATGATGAGAATACTGTTCATGGTCACCACAATCTTGGAGTGCATGGTCAGTTTCTTCCAGTTACGATTCCTCACAATATCTGCAATCACAAAGAAACCGGTACCTCCGATTATAATCAGTAAAGCAGTCGTAAGGTTCATCGCAACACTATGGCGGTACATGGATAGACTCTGATACTTTCCCATGAGGTCAAAACCAGCATTATTGAATGCAGAGATGGTATTGAATAGTGCATGGCCAAAGGCATCGAGTGGTGCATAGGACGAACGGAATATGAAATACTCAATGAAAACGCCGGTTCCTTGCACAACCAAAGCTGCCAAACCAACAGCACGTACCACCATCAGCGTGCCTTGGACAGAAGAGAGGTTATAGGCTTCCTTGATGAAAGAGCGCTGACTGAGACCGATGTTCATGCCCAAGAGGAGACTGAAGGAGATAACCATTGAGGCAAATCCCAAACCACCGAGTAGTATCAGGATGGCAATGACCGTACGACCAAAGAGAGAGAATGTCAGCGCTACATCAACCGTAACGAGTCCAGTAACACAAACTGCACTGGTGGATATAAAAAGTGAATCCCAGTAGGAAATTTTTATTCCTTCGTTGTGGGAGATGGGAAGTCGCAACAACAACGAACCCACTAGAATGATAGCCAGAAAGCCTAGCAGCAAATAGTGATTTGCTCCTAGCGGCCTTTTCATGCGCTTTTCCATGGAGACAGAGTCTACTGCGTCTTTTCCTGATGTGCAAGATAGCGAGGCAATTGGTATATTGTCGATACACAATATTAGTTGTATCTTTGTATTAGTAAAAATAAGGAGATTCATATGCTGTCAAAAGAAATCGCCACATTATTGAATGAACAAATCAACAAGGAGTTCTATTCCGCATATCTGTATCTTGATATGGCAAACTTCTACGCTGAAAAGGGACTATTCGGATATGAGAACTGGTTCAAGGTACAAGCAGAGGAAGAGATGAGTCACGCCATGCTCTTTCGCCAGTACTTGTTGAACAATGGACATACCGTAACACTCTCCGCTCTGGCAGATCCCAGCAAATCATACGAAAATACCAAGGATCCTCTTGTTGAGGCGCTTAAGCATGAGGAATATGTTACAGCCTCCATCAACAACATCTATGAGGTAGCGGTAAAACAGAAAGATTATCGCTCCCAGCAATTCCTTGACTGGTTCATCAAGGAACAAGGTGAAGAAGAAGCCAATGCTCAGGAGAACATCCAGAAGTTCGAGGTCTTTGGCTCTGATAACCGTGGCCTGTACATGCTCAACAAGGAGCTGGAAGCAAGAGTCTTTACACCTCCTTCCTTGCAGCTGTAAAACAAACAAAAAGAAGTTGTATGCACCCACGTCCTACGTGGGTGTTATACTATGAGCACAATAGAAGGAGTGAACATGCAGAAACGACCAATCAAGCGCATCACAGGCGGAGCGGTACAGTACGACGGAGCCGGAGTCAAGCTGGTTAGGGTTATCGGATACAATGATACCAAGGATTTTGACCCATTTCTTATGCTTGATGCATTCGATTCAAAGGATAGTGAAGACTACATCAAAGGATTCCCTTGGCATCCCCATCGGGGGATAGAGACGGTCACCTACCTCATTGAAGGTGAGATTGAGCATGGGGATAGCCTGGGAAACAGTGGCTCCATAAACGAGGGATGCTGCCAGTGGATGACCGGAGGAAGTGGCATCATACACCAGGAAATGCCGCAACCCAGTGATCGTATGCTTGGATGTCAGCTCTGGATCAACCTGCCCAAGAAAGACAAGATGACCGATCCTGCGTATCGGGATATCAGGAAAGAACAAATCCCTGTTGTCAGGGAGACGGGGAGTGAAGTCAGGGTCATCAGTGGTTCCTATAGTGGGACCAAGGGCCCTGAGGAAGGTGATTATGTAAAAACCACTTACCTCGATGTCAAGCTGGAACCGAATCAATCCTGGAGTTTGGAAGTTCCCTCTGAAAACACGCTCTTCCTCTATATAGTGGAGGGATCACTGCTCACAGATGGCCAGGAGGTGCCTTTCCATAGGGCAATACTCTTCGGCGATGGGGATACCCTCTCACTCTCAGCTGGAGAAGCAGGTGTTCGCTTCTTTCTCTATGCGGCAAAACCGTTGAAGGAACCAATTGCTTGGGCAGGTCCCATTGTCATGAACACGCCTGAAGAACTGCGTCTTGCACGACAGGAGCTCCAAGACAATACCTTTATCAAGCATAAGTAATAAAACAAGTTAACAAGCATGTAAGCTGCTTCCTATGGGAGGCAGCTCTTTTGTTTCTGAACAGACTTATGAATTTGTTGACATTGTACTAATACACCAGTACAATAGTACAAGAAGTGAGGAAATAGGTGGTGATGGCCAAGATTGAACCTAGATTGGAATTCAGCCTAGACGTGAAAAGCGGGGTGCCTTTCTATAAGCAGATCATCTTCCAGGTGGAGATGGCCATTGCCGATGGAAGATTGGGAAAAGGTGCTCAGCTCCCTACTGTTCGAGCCCTTGCGGTGGATTTAAGCGTCAACCCGAACACGGTTGCCAGAGCATACGCAGAGATGGAAATCAGGAACATCGTGGTGACACAACAAGGTTCAGGAACCTTCATCAGTGACAAGGAAGTCAGTATTGATGGGATCGAACGGGAACGTATCCTTTCCCAAATCACCAAGGAATATCTCACAAAAGCTTCTTCCTATGGATTCCAGCCAGATGAGTTGATCGCGGCCATCAAAGACATGGGAAATGAAGTACATACACAAGGGGAATAATCATGAACCTGTACAAGAAAAAAATTGAACGCATCAAGAACATGAAGGGTTTCGTTTTAAAGAAGGACTTCAACTACGGAGCACTTTCCTTCTTGGTATTGGCACTCTTTCTCGCTGGAGGAGCTATCCTTCAACTCTTACTCTACCCTTCCATGCCACATGAGGCGCTTGTCATGGTGAGCACTGCGACATTTACAGCAGCAATCCTCATCGCTCTCTTCCCTCTGTGGACATTGGTGATGGCGATAATCCTGATCCTGTGGGTCTGGGTAATCGGAGAACTTTCATTGTATCTCTATCCGATCACTGCCCTTTCCTCGCTCGGGCTTCTCATCTCATCCTCTTTCCAGCTGGTCTACCACTGGGACAAGGTGATCATTCTGAGGTTGGGAAAGTTCCAGACAGTCAGGGGGCCTGGGCTATTTTTCCTTATCCCCTTGATCGATAGGGCTGCTGAGTTCATCGATACCCGTATCAGGGCAACTGACTTTAGTGCCGAGAAAACACTTACCAAGGATACTGTCCCTGTCCATGTGGATGCCTTGGCATTCTGGATGATCTGGGATGCAAAGAAGGCCATCCTGGAAGTAGAGGATTACACTGAGGCGGTCATCCTATCGGCTCAGACAGCACTCCGCGATTCCATCGGCAAGCACTACCTGAGAAGTCTACTCAGCGAACGTGAAGAGCTCGGACGGGAGATACAGCAAGCCCTTGATGCCAAGACCAATCCATGGGGTGTTACCATTCTCTCAATAGAGATTACCGATATCATTATCCCAAAGGAATTGGAGGATGCGCTAAGCAAGCAAGCGCAGGCTGAGCGTGAGAAAGAGTCGAGAATCATACTGGGTGCCGCAGAGGTGGAGATTGCAAAGAAATTCACCGAGGCTTCAGCTGAATATGCCAATGACCCGATCGCACTGCAACTCCGGTCGATGAATATGGTGTATGAGGGAATAAGGCAGAACAACTCAATGATGTTGATGCCGGCCTCAATCCTGGAACATATGGACTTTGGGGCGGTGATGGGAACAGCGGCAATGCAGAAAGCAGAACAGGCCAAACGAAACAGTGAGAAGGAAGTAACAGAAGATGAGCATGATCAGAATTGAAAAAGTATCGAGAAACTACAAGACAGGTGAAACCGTAGTCAAGGCATTGAAAAAAGTCTCCCTGGATATTGAAGCCGGTGAGTTTCTCTCCATTGCAGGGCCCTCAGGATCTGGAAAGACTACATTGCTCAATCTTATTGGTTGTATAGATGGCTTGGATGAGGGAGAAATTTTCATCAATGGTGATGCGATCAGCACAATGGACAAGGTTGAGAAAACAGCATTCAGGAGAAATAATCTTGGCTTTATTTTCCAGACCTACAACTTGATCCCAGTCCTCTCCGCCTACGAGAATGTCAGCTTTGTACTCTCCTTGCTTGATGTCAGCGAGAGTGAAGTCAAGAGACGCACCTATGAGGTACTCAAGGAAGTTGGTCTTGAGGGGATGGAGGACCGACGTCCCGCCAAGCTCAGCGGTGGGCAGCAGCAGAGGATAGCCATCGCCCGAGCGCTCGTAAAGAACCCACAGATCATCCTCGCTGATGAACCGACTGCCAATCTGGATTCCAAGACTGGAGAAGAGATCCTCAAGCTGATGAAACGCATGAACGAGAAGTATCATACCACGTTCATTTTCTCCACTCACGACCAGATGGTCATGGACTACGCCTCCCGCCTTGTGCAACTGCATGACGGGGCCATCGTCAGTGACGAGAGGAGGCAGTAATGAAATTTATCCTGCAATTGGCAGTGAAGAATCTTAGCCGCTACAAGCGGCGTACAATCATCACATCGGTGGCCATCGCAGTTGGATTGATGATGTATATCATCGTTGATTCCATCCTCGGGGGTGCTACGCTGGAATCGATGCGAAACCTCCGTTGGTATGAGACCGCCTCTCTTCGTATCTATGCTGATGGATACTGGGAAGACCGTGCATTCCTCCCTCTTGAAACCAGTATTGAGAATCCGGAATCCATCATTCCATTGGTGGAGGAAGAACAAGGAACAGCAACAGTCAGGACCACCTTCGCCGCTGATATGATTCTCTATAGTGATGATTTTGGTGAGGACGGCAATATGAGTGTCAAAGTGACTGCCATCGATCCCGAACAAGATTTCGAAGTCTATCGTTTCGAAGATACCTTGGTGGAAGGACGACACCTTGAACCGGGGGAGATGGACGGAGTGGTATTGGGTAGCTGGTTTGCTGAGGACATAGGGGCAGAGGTCGGTTACTGGGTTACGTTCCTCACCAGGGGCAAGGGAGGCTTCTATGAGGCCTTCGACATGCAAATTGTCGGTATCGTGAACTGCCCAAATCCCAATGTGAACCGAACACTCATCATGATGGATATTGATGCAGCTGGTACCTACCTGGGAATGGAAAACTCGGTAACAAGTATCGATATCGTCCTCCCTGAGAAAACCAACCTTGAACAAGCGAAAGCCACCTTGCAAGCAAAACTCCCTGAAGGTTTCAGTGTCTTCACCTGGGAAGATCTTGCTCGAGACTACCTGGCACTCGTGGAAGCAAAGCAAGGGGGAACAGGGATGATTCTCTTCCTTGTCTTCATTATCGCAGCTGTGGGAGTCTCCAACACCATGTTGATGGCAATGTATGAGAGAATGAGAGAGCTTGGCATGATGCGTGCTCTCGGTATGAGGGATCGTGATATCCTTCTCTCCTTCCTCTTTGAGGCCGGAGGTATTGGTCTCATTGGGTCAGTCGTGGGGATAGCACTGGGTAGCCTGGTGAATATCTATCTGGTGAACACAGGCTTCGATTTTGGTTTTATGTTCAGGGACATGGATATAGGGTTCAGGATTTCGAGTGTCATGCGAGGAGCTTGGAACCTCACCACCATACTCAAGGCATTCACTGCCGGTATACTCCTCTCCATGCTTGTAGCAGTTCTTCCCATCAGAAGGGCCTTGAAACTCGACATCCCAACGTGCTTGCACCATCAATAGGAGAAGACGATGACGATAAAATTACCAGCTGTAGCTTTCCGCAATGTGTTCAGGAATCTCCGTCGCTCCATTCTTTCTGCTGTAGCAATTGCTGTTTCAGCAATGGCAATCATGGCACTGTTGGCCTTGCTTGAAACCATGGAAACAGATATGGCGACCAATCTTACCAGCTACTACACCGGAGAGGTAAGGATCCGGCATGCAGACTTTGAGAAGTATGAACGATACAACCCTCTGCACCTAAGCTTGGACACAGATGAGGTGATCTCTGTTGCCTCTGCTGTCGAGGGAGTGGAGGCGGCTACCCCGCGGATCAACTTTCCTGCAAACCTGTACATTGACGAGAAGAACAATGGAGCCATGGGAGTCGGTGTCGACTTTAACACGGAACAGGCATTTATAGACTTTCCTGCAATCATGGATGAGGGAAGAATACCTGAACCTGGAGCCAATGAACTTTTGATGGGCAAATTTCTTGCCCATGATCTTGGTCTCTCACTGGGGGACAAGGTTACCATGCTCACCTCCACTGCACTGAGGGGTTCCAATGCCATGACATTCACCATTGTTGGTATTGCAGCCTTCCCAGTGGGAGGACTGAGTGCCAAGACGGTGTATATTCCCATCGATCGGGCGCAATACCTCCTGAGAATGGATGGCCACAGCCAGGAAATCCTATTGCTCACCGAGGATGGATACAAAGAAAGAGATGTAGCCAATGCAGTGAAAACTGCCTTGGAAGAACAACTCTCCCTTAAGACTGAAACTCGGGCATGGAAGGATCTGAATATGATGTATACATTCCTCTCCATTGCCAAGTTCATCTACTATGTGATGGGAGCCATCTTCTTTGTTCTGGGAAGTACGGTCATCATCAATACTACCATGATGGTTATCTATGAGAGAGTTCGTGAGATTGGAACATTGGGTGCCCTCGGAATGCAAGGGAAGGAGCTCACCAGGCTTTTCCTCTTGGAAGGTACCTTCATCAGTATCGCCGGTTCCACGCTCGGTACACTCGTCGGGGTTTTGATCGTCTACATACTCAGCAAGACTGGTATTAATTTCACCGAGGCGATGAGTGGTGTCGATATGGAGGTATCCTCCATTCTCTTTCCTCGGGTCAACTGGTTCACCGCTCTCTTTGTATGGATCTACGCGATCATCATCTCATCACTCTCTACGCTCATTCCATCCAGGAAAGCTTCAAAAATTGAAATTGTGGAGGCACTACGCTATGTCTAAACGTATTATCATGGTCCTGCTAGGACTCACCATACTCTTCCTGCCTGTTTCCCTGTTTGCAATCACCGCCGAGGAGATTGTCAGGGAGATGGATGCACAAGCCACCTTTGAAACCTCCTACTCCACCGGATCAATCAAAACGACTGACCGGTTTGGAACCAAGGAGAGTACTTTCAAGGCATGGTCTCGTGGTACAAACGATTCCCTTATTGAATTCACCAGCGTCGCTGAACGGGGGCAGAAGATACTCAGGACCAAGGGAAGCCTCTACCTCTTCTATCCTGATGCCGAAGAGTTGATCAGGCTGCAAGGAGCAGCACTCAGACAATCAGTACTTGGCAGTGACCTCTCCTATGAGGATATGACGGAAGAGAAAACAACCCTAGATGACTATACCGTGACACTCGATGGCAGTGAGACGATCAATGGAAGGGATTGCCATATTCTGACCCTTACAGCAAAAACAAGGCAGGTCGCCTACCCTGTCCAGAAGATCTGGGTGGACAAAGAGACCTTCCTGACGTGGAAAGGTGAGTATTCCACCAGTCACGGCCGCCTGCTCAAGGAGATGGAGGTGCTCGACACCCTGGAGGTAGATGGAAGGACCCTCCCAAAAGAGACCCGAATCGAGGATGCGATGAAGAGTAACAGTGCAACATGGATGACCCTCGACACCTTGGAGGTAGACATCACACTCGATAGAAACCTATTCACCTTGGAGAATCTGACATGGTAAAAAAGTCACTACTCCTATCACTCATCCTATATATTGGAATGACCTTGAGCGCAGCAGAAAACCCGGTAGTGGAGATGCAGTTGCTCAGCGCAATCAGCTATACGCCAAATACGAGCCAGTGGAATGAGACAATGGCTCCCGCCCTTAGTCTCTCGATCAGCTCAGGAAGGAGTGGCAATGTACGCGGGGAAGTAGTCTTGAAAACCCCAAATCCGATGCTCTTCAGTACTGCTTCTACCTCTGATATATATGAAGAAATCCTTCACAAGGCTTACTTCAAGGCTCGTTTCCCTTCAGTCCGCCTGACGGCAGGAAAAACCCGCCTCTCATGGGGGGATGGAATGCTTTTCAATGCTGGGGATGTGCTCTATGGGAGCAATGACACCTCTGTGACCTTGACCCAATCAGAGCTGAGGAGTGAGACAGGACTCCTGGTAAGCCTGAACTATCCCCTGGGGTTCTTCAGTTTTGCTGAGGCCGTGGTACTCCCTTCACCGGATATGCAAATTGAACATATGGGAGGAGGGGCTCGTCTCTACACTACAGTGCAAGAGACCAAGGTGGAGGCAGGCTATCTCACCAGTTATGAGAGTGAGCGCCTGCATAAGCCCTATATAAGCCTGCAGGGAAACATAGGACCGGACTGGTACCTGTCCTCTTCCCTAGCCATTCCACAGAGTGGAGATATTGGCGAAGAAACACTGGATTCCTGGGTAATTACCGGTGGATTGTTCCACATCCAGTATCTGGAAAATGATAAGAACGTATCCCTCCGGCTGGAATTCCTTACCCGCCCTGCAGGGAACTGGAAACTAGAGAGCCAAAGTGATGCAGACTGCCCACTTCTTCTCTATCCTGAGGTGGTCTACACCCCTTCTTCCAGCCTCTCTTGGTCCTTAAGGACGATCATTAGTCCGTTGGACCTTTCCTTCAATGCAACACTCGGCGTAAACTGGGCAGTCCTTGAAGGCTTCAGCCTCCTCGGCTTCCTCAGTGCTCCCGTAGGGGAAAAAGATGACTTGTTCAGTTGGAAGGGTAAGGTTCCTTCTCCTTACGGTCCTAAGGATGGAAGCATCTCCCTCTCCCTTGGAGCATCCTGGATCTTCTAGCGGAGAATTTCCCCTTCCGTGGAGAGCGTTACCACGGCAAGGGGGATAATCTTCCCACTGGCTGTAATTGCACGCTTCACTGCACCATCGAGCCCTCCACAGCAAGGCACTTCCATCCTTGCAACAGTAACGCTCCTGATATCATGATGCTTGAAAATCTCGGTAAGTTTCTCTGAATAGTCCCCTGCATCGAGCTTGGGGCAGCCGATAAGGGTGACTCTGTTCTTGATGAAGGTATTATGGAAATCACCATATGCGTAGGCTGCACAGTCAGCGGCAATAAGCAGGTCAGCATTGTTGAAGAATCCAGCATTCGGGGCAGCCAGCTTGATCTGTACCGGCCATTGACGGAGCTGGCTCTGTTGGGGTGCAGTATTCGTATTTTGTGAGACAGGTTCTTCCTTTTCTTCCTGCTTCATCACCTTGATCTGGCTTCCAGGGCAGCTGAATACCGGCTTATCCGCTTCCATGAACTTCTCTACCGCCTCATGGTCAAATGCAGGAGCTTCCCGCTCTTCGAAGGTGATTGCTCCAGTTGGGCAGACTGGTAGGCAATTGCCCAACCCGTCACAGTAATCTTCCCTAAGAAGTACCGCTTTACCGTTTACCAGACCAATTGCTCCCTCTTGGCATGCACTCACGCACAAACCACAACCATTACAAAGCTCTTCATCTATAGTTATCATCTGTCTGATCATATTGACTCCATTGTCTTGTTATATAGGTTATGATACCATGTGCTTATCTATTGATATGTTGGATTTACAACAAAATATAAGGTGGTTTATGAACATCTACGAGATAGTACACCATTCTCATCTTTTCAAGCAGATAGGAGCACAGGAGCTGCCCCAATTGCTCGGTTGCCTGAAGAGTAGGACCAGCAATTTCCCCAAGGACTACACCATCATTGATGAAGGGGATTTCACCGATGAAATGGGAATCGTACTCCAAGGATCAGTGAATATCGTCCGTCACGATTTCTGGGGAAACAGAACAGTTGTGACCAATATTGGGGTGGGTGATACCTTTGCAGAGACTGTTGCCTTTACCCAGTCCCCCAGTGAAGTTGCTGCCATCACATCCCAGCCCACCACTATCCTGTTCCTGAACATCAATAAAATTGTAACCACCTGCAGCATGAACTGTGTGTATCATCATATGTTGATCGAGAACCTAGTGAGATTACTCAGTCACAAGAACCTGGAGTTGATGAAAAAAATCAATCACATCACGAAGCGTAATACGCGGGAGAAACTACTCTCCTACCTCTCTGCTGAATCGAAGCGGCAAGGAAATAAGAAGACCTTCACCATTCCTTTTGACCGGCAACATCTTGCAGACTATCTCTGTGTCGAGAGAAGTGCGATGTCCAGTGAACTCTCAAGGATGCGCAGTGAAGGATTAGTGGATTATCATAAGAGCACATTTACCCTGCTCGAGGAGAACTGATTATGAAAAGAATAACCGTATATGCGATACTTGCAACCGCCTTGGTGTTGCTCACCTCCTGTGCCACGGCAAGAAAGCCTGATGCAGTGCCACTGTCCATTACTGAGTCCCCAGCTGAGCAACTGTTTAAGCTCTCTGTTAATCAAGGGATGCTTCAGGACGCGGGATACTCCTTGGGTGATATCGTAACAATCGAGCTGGAAGGTATACTGATCCATGCCCGTTATAGCCTTGAAGCCAGAGAGGGGTACACGACCCTGGTGGCAACTGAAGATTACTCATTGTTGCATCTTCCCAAGGAACTTCAGGAAGGAAGCACAGGAATTCTGTTCCCCTACCGAAAGGATTCCTCCAAGATCAACACCAAGCTGAATGTGACAGGGAGCTTTGTATTTACGTTGTAATCTGCACTGGTTCAGAGAGTATATCGAAAGTGTCACAGACTGTTTCAAGGAAGAAGATCCTGATGCTTTGCAGGTCCATATCCCCATCATAGATTCCCTGGTCCTCACGGGTACTATCAGAGTACACAAAGCCCCTGAGCTCCGAGAAATTTCCTTTGGTCTGGTACTCGTCCTGCAACTCCCTCAGTGAAATTCCCATCGTATAGGAGAGCGCTCTAAGGTCTTCCTTTTCAAGAGAAACAGCCAAGATAACAGCTCCATCTCTCTTCACTATCATCGAGTAAGGTATGGAAACAAGTTGCTCACCATTCCTGCATGCGGGATTCTTGAGTAAGGTGCAGACCAAGGGACCGCACTTCCATATTTCATCAGGCATGATACCATCTCTCTCATCTGGAAAAGTGTGCCAGATAAGGGGATCAATCATGGGCTGGGTAGTAGCATCTAGGTTCATAGGAGCCTCCTCATATAGAGTATCCTTTGTTGCTGGAAAGAGGCAAGCACTCTCTAGATTCTTTGCAACAGTTGTTCAATCGTAAGATTCCCCAACGCTGCAACGCCCCTATTCCTGGATGAAGCAGAGGCTGTAACCATGTCTTATAAGAGTATCGTTCAGCAGAATCTTAAGCGGC
>NZ_JAEKNT010000351.1 GCF_016406725.1 Sphaerochaeta sp. S2
GCTCGATACCCTGCTTAAAGGGGCCAAGGCAAAGAAAAAGCTGAAGAAGGCAGAAGGAGGAAAAGCATGAAAGCAAAAAGAACGTTCTACAGCGAGCGTATTTACCCGCTCCTCTTCATGTTCGCAGTTACATTCTTCTGCATCCTTATAACCTCCGGCCTGCAGCTCGCTACCGAGGATAGGGCAACAGCGAACGAACTTGCATTCACCAGAAGGGCAATCCTCAATGCTGGTGGTGTTGTATTTGAGAACACTACTGAAGGGATTGAGGAAGCGTTCCAGAGCAAGATAGAGGAACATGATGGGTACTATGTTGCAGACAGCGATAGTGGAAAACGCTATATCATCCCCGTGGAAGGTCCAGGACTGTGGGGAGCCATTACCATCATGGCAGGATTTGAGGAAGATCTGAGTACTTTCTCAGGCATCGCCATTGTAAGCCAAAATGAAACCCCAGGTCTCGGGGCTCGTATCGAGGAACCTTGGTTTACTGAACAGTTCAGAGGAAAGCAAGCCCCCTTCACGTTGGTTGAAGAAGGTACAGCCGATGCGCCAACCGAGGTGGACGCCATTACCGGGGCTACCCGCACTTCAGAGTACTTCAAGAATATCACAAACCGTGCTGCAAATGATGCAAAACGAATCATTGGAGGTGAGTAGAATGGCCAGTAAACTGCTACGAAAAACGTTTATGGAACCACTGGGAAAGAACAACCCTGTGTTTGTCCAGATCCTAGGCATCTGCTCCACACTTGCAGTAACGAACAAGTTGCAGAATACCATGGTCATGACCTTGGGGGTGATGTTCACCACAGCTCTCTCCAGCCTGACCATTTCAATACTGAGAAACTATATTCCATCACGAATCCGAATGATGGTGGAGACCATGGTGATTGCAACCTTCGTCATCATCGTGGATATCGTCCTTAAAGCCTTTTACCCGGAGATGTGGAAGCAACTTGGTCCCTATGTTGGGTTGATCATCACCAACTGTATCATCATGGGTAGGATCGAGGCCTTTGCCTTGCAGAACAAACCCATGCTCTCTTTGGTTGATGGATTGGCTTCCGGCTTGGGCTATGCCTATGTGTTGCTGGCAATCGCATTCGTGAGAGAGTTGCTGGGAACAGGAAGCCTTTGGGGTTTCCAGATCCTTGGCTCCTGGTGGACAAACTGGTCCATTATGATCATGCCACCCGGCGGCTTCTTCGTTTTGGCGATCATTATCTGGATTATTCGAGAAAAAATCATGAAGGAGGCCAAGAATGACTGATTCATTGATGCCCTTTGCTGTTTTCTTTGCCTCAATTTTTACCGGGAATATCCTCCTTACCAATTACCTGGGGATGTGTTCCTTCCTCTCAGTCTCAAAGGAACTGAAGACTTCTACCGGGCTGGGGATGGCAGTCATCTTTGTCATGGCAACGACCACTCCCCTGAACTGGATTGTGTATCAGTACCTGCTTATTCCATACAATCTGGAGTATCTCAGGTTCATTGTGTTTATCATTGTTATCGCTGCATTTGTACAGCTTACTGAGATGACACTGGAGCGATACAGTGAACCGCTGTACCAATCACTGGGCATATTCCTCCCGCTGATAACGGTTAACTGTGCAATCCTGGGCGTAAGTCTTTTCATGGTTATCAGGGAGTATACCCTGCTGACCTCCTTCTTCTTTGGACTGGGAAGCGGAATTGGATGGTTCATCGCCATTATCGCGATGGCAGGGATTAGGCAGAAACTCAAGAACGCCAAGATTCCCCCAGGACTGGAAGGCCCGGGAATCACCTTGGTAATTGCTGGATTCATGGCCATGGCATTCATGGGATTCTCCGGCATGATCGCCATATCCTAAGGGGGAAGAGATGATTGTAACACTACTGATCAGTATCGGGATCATCAGCCTCATCTCGGTCTTCCTGGCAATCTTGCTGGTAATTGCAGATGCAACCATTGGAAACTATGGTGTGGTGAAAATCTCGATCAATGATGGCTCGAAGGAATTGGAAGTCCAAGGAGGCCAGCCATTGCTTAAAGCCCTCAACCAGGAGGGGGTTTTCATCCCATCAGCATGCGGAGGACGTGGCTCTTGTGGAATGTGCAAGGTAAGGGTTGTCAGTGGAGGAGGAGACTACCTCCCCACGGAGCTACCCTGGATATCCGATGAGGAGAAGGAAAAGAACGTAAGACTCTCCTGCCAGTTCAAGGTGAAACAGGATGTCGCCATCGTTATCCCTGAGGAACTCTTCCTGGTCAAGGAATTCAAGACAACTGTAGAGAGTATCAGGGACCTGACCCATGATATCAAGGAAGTAAGACTTCGCTTGAAAGAACCAGCCGAGATTTCTGCAAAAGCTGGACAGTATATCCAGTTTGAGGTTCCTGAATATGAGCTGACCGATGAGAGAGTCTACCGTGCCTACTCCATGGCCTCTTCTCCAGATGACAAAAACCATGTGGAGCTGGAGATACGCCTGGTGCCGAACGGTATTTGTACCACCTACGTGCATCAACATCTCAAGGAAGGGGATGAGATCATCATCAATGGACCATACGGTGACTTCTTCCTCCGTGAGACCGATAAGCATATCATCTTCATCGCTGGCGGTTCGGGAATGGCCCCGATCAAATCGATGTTGCTTGACATGGAGAAAAAAGGTATTACACGAAAAGCCTCTTACTTCTTTGGTGCTCGCTCAAAACGAGACCTGTTCTTGCTTGATGAGATGCGGGCTTTGGAAGAGAAGATGCCGAACTTCACCTTCATCCCCGCACTCAGCGAACCGCAAGAGGAAGATAATTGGGATGGGGAGGTCGGCCTTATCACTGATGTGGTGAGAAGGATGGTGAGTGAAGGTGCCAATAGTGAAGCGTACCTCTGCGGCAGCCCAGGAATGATCGATGCTTGTATCAAGGTGTTGGATGAGG
>NZ_JAEKNT010000352.1 GCF_016406725.1 Sphaerochaeta sp. S2
CCGTGGAATTTTTATAAGAGACATCTTGTGGTACGAGGACAGATTATGAGCTTGAAGAACAGTGAGTATGTTGAGGCTGCCCGAAGCATGGGTGCTTCAACAGGCAGAATCATCTTCCGCCACATGGTACCAAACTCACTCTCTGTCATCATTGTCTATTCAACGCTCAGGGTTCCCGCATTCATCATGCAGGAGTCGTTCCTTTCCTTCTTGGGTCTCGGAGTCCAGGCTCCGTACGCTTCATGGGGGTCCTTGGTAGGTGATGCCGTTAACGGCATGACCCTGTATCCGTGGAAGCTTGTCTTCCCCGCAATCGCCATGACCATCTTCCTCTTCGCCATGAACTTCTTTGGTGACGGGCTGAGGGATGCGTTCGACCCACAAAGCAAGAACCAGCTCTAGGAGGAACATGATGAGTATGAAACCTAATGCAAAGACAGTCCTTGAAGTGAAGGACCTACAGACATATTTCAAAACCGATGCCGGAATCGTGAAGGCAGTTGATGGGGTCTCGTTCTCGGTGAGAGAAGGAGAGACCATCGGCATCGTAGGGGAAAGTGGGAGCGGCAAAAGTGTTACCAACCTTTCGCTGATGCGCCTGATCCCCTCCCCTCCAGGAAAAATCGTTGGCGGAGAGGTCCTCTTTGAAGGAAAAGATATCCTTAAGCTTACTGAGAAGCAGATGCGAAGCATCAGAGGAAACAAGATTTCCATGATCTTCCAGGACCCAATGACAAGCTTGAATCCCTTCCTGAAGATTTCCACACAGATGGTGGAAACCATTCGCCTGCATGAGAAGGATGTTTCCAAGCAGGAAGCGCTCAAACGCTCCATTGAAATGCTTAAGCTGGTAGGTATCCCTTCAGCAGAAAAGCGTATCCACAGCTACCCTCACCAGTTCTCCGGCGGTATGAGACAGCGTGTAATGATTGCCCAGGCACTGAGCTGTAATGCTGAAGTCCTGATTGCTGATGAACCAACCACTGCTCTTGATGTTACCATCCAGGCACAGATTCTCGAATTGATAGCCAAACTCAGTGACAAGATGGGAACGGCGGTCATCCTCATTACCCATGACTTGGGCGTTGTGGCTGGAATGTGCGACCAGGTGTGCGTTATGTATGCCGGTAAGATTGTCGAGAAGGCCGAAACTGATGAGCTGTATGCAAGGCCAAGCCACCCATACACCGAAGGATTGATCAAAAGTGTGCCCCGTATGGACACAACCAAGAAGGGGAACCGCTTATTCTCCATCGAGGGACAACCACCCAATGTCATCGACTTGCCCCCCTGCTGTCCGTTCCACCCACGTTGCCACAAGGCAATGGATGTGTGTAGACAGGCCTACCCGCCGGTAAAGGATCTGGGAAAGGGGCATGAAGTAGCTTGCTGGCTTTTCGCTGATGAAAACGAGAAGCAGCAGGCACTGAAAGAAGCTAATGTCAAGGAGAAGGCCGAATGAGTACAGATAAGAAGCCCCTATTGGAAGTCAGGGATTTAAAACAGCACTTCCCCATCTCCAGCGGATCACTCCTCCAGAAACAAGTTGGAGCAATCCGTGCAGTCGATGGAGTCTCCTTTGATGTATATCCCGGAGAAACACTGGGTATCGTAGGAGAGTCTGGTTGTGGTAAGTCGACCACAGTACGCTCGATCAGCCAGCTCTATAAGCCAACCAGTGGAAGTGTCAAGTTCAATGGCGTTGATCTGGTGAGTGCCGATACCCGCACCATGCTCAAGGCCCGGCGTGATATTCAGATGATCTTCCAGGATCCCTATGCGTCACTTGATCCCAGAATGACGGTTCGCTCCATCATTGCTGAGCCTATGGTTATTTATAATAATCGAAAACTGCTCGAAACACCGATGAGCCCCATGGAAATTGAGCGCCGTGTAGAGGAACTGATGGAACGTGTTGGTTTGAACAAGGCCTTCAAGAACCGTTATCCTCATGAGTTCAGTGGCGGACAGAGACAGAGAATTGGCATTGCTCGTGCTTTGGCATTGAACCCAAAGATCATCCTTGCTGATGAGCCGGTATCTGCCTTGGATGTATCGATCCAGTCTCAGATTCTCAACCTCCTTGTGGATTTGCAAAAGGAGTTCGGGCTTACCTACCTCTTTATTGCTCACGACCTTGCTGTAATCCAGCATATTTCCACCCGTGTGGCGGTTATGTACCTGGGCAAGATTGTTGAGATCAGTGAAGCTGTACAGCTCTATGACAATCCATTGCATCCCTATACCATTGCACTGCTGAGTGCAGCTCCAATTCCTGATCCCAAGGTAGAGAGGGAGAGAAAGCGCATCATCCTCACCGGTGATGTACCTTCCCCCGACAAGGAACGTACTGGCTGTTACTTCTATGACCGCTGTCCGAAGAAGATGCCTTGGTGCTCCTGCCATATCCCACCGATGTTTGACATCAACGAGAAGCAACAGGTTGCCTGCTGGCTCTATGACAAGAGAGATCTGAGCAAGGTTACGATGGAAGAAGCGGAAGCTGATGCAGCGAAAAATGCAAACTAACCACAAATAAGTGGTATGAGAGAGTCACCCTGGCGGCGGCTCTCTTTTTTTTACCATTTCATATCCTTGTAGGACACATTAAGGTCAAGGTCCCTTGGGCGATCAACAATCAAGGGCAGTCCTGTCACTGCCGAGATAGCCTGGACTGCCGACTCAGTTCTTCCCCCGCTCGTTTTCTCAGCAATAATCTCAATATCTCTTTTCTCATCCTCTCCCAGATTGAGTGAAAATACGAGCATGGCGCGAAATCGCCTTTTTGTCGGTTTTGCATCCTTGTCGGTGGTTCCCCTTACAAAGTGGTTCAACTCCAACTGATGAACTTCAGAAAATGCGAACTGCTCACGTTTGCATAGAGGACCAAACCCATAGATGCTGGTGATGCGTTGTTCTTGCTTATCGAACACCCATGTATCCCGGTAGAATGTACCTGCCAAGGTTAGCAGCAACAGGATCAGGATATGGGTCATGCTGAGCAAGCTGACCCCTTCCGACAAGTTCAAGACAAGGCCCCATATCAGGAACAGTGAGAAAAATCCACTTATGCCATGAAACATATTGGTCACACGGTATTGGATACCATAGGGCTTTATATAGGTAGTATGTCGTACCACGGTAATGTCTCCTCTTCTTTCTCTTCCAATATACTCAAAAGTGTTTAAAAAAACAGGCCTCTGCCATAAATTACATTTTATGTAAAATCTGTATAAATTAACACGCTGTATACATTCAAAAGGCTGTTTTAGAGAAACCTATTTGCGTTTTCTCTTGATTCGTGGTTTAATGTGAACTAAGCTAAGTTGAATATGTATACTTAGAACTACAAGGAGATATGTCTATGAAGAAATTTCTGGCTATCATGCTTAGTGTGCTGCTTGTTAGTGCTCTCTTGATTTCCTGTGGAAAGAAAGAAGAACCCGCACCAGCCGCTACCACGACGCCGGCTCCGGCAGCAACCGCTGCTCCGGAAACCCCGGCCCCGGCTCCAAAAGCTGAAGCAGAGCCTGCTGCACCGGCACCTGCCGCACCAGCAGAACCCGCTGCTCCTGCAAAGGATGAAGTTGTGTTCCGCATTTCCAATGGTGCAGAGCCCGAGTCACTCGACCCAGCTCTTATCCAGGGAGTTCCCGAACATAGAATTTTCGAGGCTCTTTTCGAAGGCTTGGTAGCAATCGATCCTGCGACTGCTCTTGCTGTTCCTGGCGTTGCTGAAAGCTGGGAAGTCAATGAAGATGGCACTCAGTACACCTTCACCCTTCGTGAAGATGCAGTTTGGTCCGATGGCGTTGCCATCACCGCCGACGATGTTGTCTACAGCTGGTTGAGACTGCTTGATCCCGCAACTGCAGGACCATATGCATGGTTCCCCTGCATGTTCCTACAGGGTGCAACAGAGTTCAACGCTGGAGAGGCTGGTCCTGAGGCAGTGGGAATCCGCGCTCTTGACGAAAGAACCTTCCAGATGGACCTCATCGGTCCCCTCCCGTATGCAATTGATGCACTGACCCACTACAGTTTCTCAATCGTTCCCAAGCACGCCATCGAAGAGTTTGGCGACAAGTGGACAAGTCCTGAGAACTTTGTAGGTAATGGTCCGTTCGTGCTCACTGAGAGAATTCCCCAGACCTCCCTTACCGCCACCAAGAGTGACACGTACTGGGACAAGGAGAATGTAGCACTTGACAAGGTCATCTTCTACTCCTCTGACAGTGACACCACCAACTACAACATGTACCTCAATGGTGAGATTGACTGGGCAACCAACGTACCGAATGACCAGCTCTCTGCTGCTCAGATGCGTTCTGACTTCCAGTCTTCCCCACAGCTTTCCACCTACTACTATGTCTTCCAGAACGAAGTAGCTCCTTTCGACAACCCCGATGTCCGCCGCGCGCTGTCATTGGCAATCGACCGCGAAGCACTTGTTGAAGGCGTAACCAGAGCTGGACAGATTCCTGCATGGGGTATCGTACCTCCGATGGCTGGCTATGATGCTCTTGAGTTCCCCCACGACAACATGGATGACATGATTGCCGAGGCACAGGATCTCTTGGCTAGAGCTGGCTACCCCAACGGTGCTGGATTCCCGACCTCAACCATTCTGTACAACACCAACGAAGGTCACAAGCAGATTGCTGAGTTCTTGCAGCAGGAATGGAAGGACAATCTTGGCATCAACGTCGTTCTTGAGAACCAGGAATGGCAGACCTATCTTGCAAACCGTAACGAAGGCAACTTCGAGATTGCACGTGCAGGATGGGTAGGTGACTACCAGGATCCAAATACCTTCCTCGACATGTTCCTCACCGGTGCCGGTATGAACGGTGGTAAGTACACAAACGAAATCTATGACCTGTTGATCAATGAAGCAGCCAGAATGCCCGCAGGCGAAGATCGCTTCGGTGTTCTCAAGACCGCTGAAGATATCATGATCAACCAGGATATGGGTATCATGCCTTTCTACTACTATGTAGCAATCAACATGATTGATACTGACAAGTGGGGCGGCTGGCATCCAAATACCATGGATTACCATCCGGTCAAGGACATCTACCTCAAGTAGTTGTCAAATAAGGCAAACGCAGGTCCCTGGATTCGTCCGGGGACCTTTTCTTTATGCTGGACTGAACTCTTCCTCTCCGCTATAGTTTTATGTAGCACCAAGGAGATGACCAATGAAATATTATGATCTGAGAAGTGATACCATTACCAAACCGACTGAAGCAATGAGGAAAGCCATGGCTGATGCAGAGGTAGGTGATGATGTTTACCGAGAAGACCCTACAACCACCAAACTGGAAGCACTGGCTGCTGAACTTACCGGGAAAGAACGTGGCTTGTTTGTTTCATCCGGTTCAATGGGCAACCTGATCAGCCTCTATATCAATGGGGGAAGAAGCAATGAGGTATTCACTGCTGCCAACAGCCATATCATCCACCATGAAATAGGTGCAGTAGCTGCCATTGCAGGGGTGCTTCCCATTTCCTTCGATGTACCCCGTGGCATTCTCAACGCTGATGCATTTATCGGAAAAGTGAAACAGGGCGCATACGACATGGCCAACACCACGCTCATTGAGGTGGAGAACACGATTGGAGGATACTGCTATCCTTTGGAAAACCTGGAAGGGATCAAGGATTTTGCATCAACCCATGATTTGAAAGTACATATGGATGGAGCGAGAATCTTCAATGCACAGGTCGCTTCAGGAATTTCAGTAAAGACCTATGCAAGTTATGCAGATACCATTACCTTCTGTCTCTCCAAGGGGCTGGGCTGTCCTGTTGGCAGCATGCTCTGTGGTGATGAGGAATTCATCAACAAAGCCCTTACGATCCGAAAAATGCTGGGAGGAGGAATGCGACAAACCGGTGTGCTTGCAGCTGCCGGACTCTATGCACTTGAGAATCATGTGGATCGATTGGCAGACGACCACGCCCATGCGAAAGCCCTGGCAGATGCCTTGGTGAAAGGCGGTTGGGCTGAGGTCGATACAGAAGGAGTGCAAACCAATATTGTCTTCTTCCGTGTTCCCTCGATGCAGAGTACTGAAGTGGTAAGCCAACTGGCTAAACAGGGAATCTTGGCAAATACTGAAGGTGAAATGGTGAGACTCGTCACCAATCTTGATCTGCATGATGAAGACATTACCAAGCTTTGTACCATGTTGGAGAACTTCCAGATCGAGGCAGAAGCATGAAAACAACCCTCATCTGCTTCTCAGGAACAGGAAACAGCTACTATATTGCTCAGAAACTAAGCAGTGAGCTTGAAGATTGCCAAGTATTGATGATTCCTTCCTTAATGGAAGTACCAACCTTCACCATCACTGAACAGGTAGGGTTTGTTTTTCCCGTCTATAAGGGGTTTCCCCCCAATCTGGTCCCTCACTTCATCGAAGAGGTTTTCCAAAAGCAGGATCTCTCCCCATTGAAATACCTGTTTTTGGTAACCACTCGCTATCTCTTCCAGGCATATACCTTCCAGGCGATGGAAGTTCTGCTCAAGGAAGCCGGAGCTGTGGTAAGCTATGCAAACCATGTAGTAATGCCAGATGGCTATATCCCCTTGCTCAGCGCTCCAAGTGAAGAGAAGATTGAGGAACTCTATGCAAAAGCTGACCTGAAGGTAGCAGAAATTGCGGAGGATATCAAAAAAGAGGTTATCAGACCACCTCACAGACCTCCCCTCTCTCGCTTTGCGATCAACCATGTCATGATCCCAATCCATCGTGCATTCATGGATACAGCGCTCGATTTTGCTGTAACCGCTGCGTGTACCTCATGTGGCCTCTGTTACCGGATGTGCCCATCTGCAAACATCGAGATGAAAGATGGAAAACCTGTCTTTGATCGTGCATGCACTGGATGCCTTGGTTGTTACCATCGCTGTCCCGAACATGCTATCGTATTCAAAACCAAAAAAGTCCGTGAGGGGTATTACCCCAACCCACGTTCAGGCTATCAAGTGGAGTACCGTTCGTAATGGATTCATTGTTTGACCAAATCACTGATCGTCGTTCCTCCTTGTCCGTCAAGTGGAACAAGGAAGTCATAGCATCGATGTGTGGAAACCCTGAAGCAGAACCTTTTTGGGTTGCTGATATGGACTTTCCTGTAGCCCCGGAAGTATCCAGGCAGGCTCAAGTGCTTGCTGAACATGCAATCTACGGATATCCCTACGCACCAGAACAGAAGGGGGTCTTTCTTGGATGGGCGAAGCAATGGCATCAGATGGATTTGTCGCAAAACCAGGTGGTACTCAGCCAAGGGGTCCTGAACAGTATTGCCATCCTTCTTGATCTTCTCAGTAAAGAAAAGGATGAGATCATCGTACCTTTCCCTTCCTACCAACCATTTGTGACCATGGTGAACAACCTAGGAAGGACATTGAGTCCTTGGCCGCTTTCTTACGATGAACACCTCCACCAGTTCTCTCCTGATTGGGATGCATTTGAGAAACTCTGCAACACGGCAAAGATCCTGATCTTCTGCAGCCCACATAATCCCTCTGGCCTTGTATTCAGCGAAGCTGAGCTTACCAAACTGTGCACCATCGCAAAGAAACATGGTGTGACTATTATCAGTGATGAGATTCACGCAGATCTTCGCTTTACCTCTTTTGTGAGTCTTCTTGAGGTAGGCAAGAAAACCGGGTGTGAGAGCATCGCATGCATGGCTCCCTCCAAGACATTCAATATGGCTGGAGAACACTACTCAATCACCCTGTTCAATAACCCAAGCCTGAAGAAGACTTATGAGAAGCGACTTCAGCAACTCTTCCTTACAGGCAATTCCTTCTTCGCTACCACATTGGCTACCGCTGCCTACCAAAGTGGAGAAACATGGCTGAGGGAGTTGCTTGCCTATTTGCAGGACAACATTGCCTACATCGATGAGACATTGCAGAGACATGTCCCGGAGATTGTATGTATCCAGCCAAAAGCCTCATTCATTACACTGCTTGACTGTTCTGCCTTGCTCCCCTTGGTCGAGAAGGACAGGGATGCACACCCAGAGCTCTATGACAGCAAGAAAAGTCCTGGAGGAGGATTGCTGTCCAGATTCTTCGGCCAGCGTGCAAAAGTTGCTTTCAATGATGGTACGTGGTTTGGAGGAGAAGAGTACCGAAGGTTTGTGAGGATCAACTTCGGAACGCAACGGATTCGTCTTGAACAGGCAATGGAGAGGATCATCAGAGCGGTGGAAGTACTGAGAAATACCTACGGGAGTTGAGCAGCCAAACCCTTTGCCAAAAACCTGATTCCTTTCTCATCAGGATGGATGAACCCATCATCGTATGCATCACGAAGGGAGAGGGAGAGACCGTTCGCCACACGAATATTGGGAAAGCAGTAGGTTGCATACTCTATAGTCTTCTGCATCTCAGCAAAGCTTCCCATCTTCTGTGTATGCTGGATATCCGCTCTCCAAAGTGGGGTGAGGACAGTGACGGGCACTGAGGGGTAGAATTTCCTGATTCTCCCCAGCAAGGCAAACATCTCCCCTCGCAAATCTGCAAGGTTCTCACGAATTGACCAATCATTGGTGCCGAGAGCAACAAGTATGTCATGGATGGGAATATCCAGTTTCTGGATAAGTTTTGGGTTCACCAAAGCGCCTGCAAGCCCTTGATTGATGACCTGTACTCCCTTGAGTGAGGAGAGCCTCTCACATAATGCCAGAGAGGGATGGTGAACCCCTACCCCCTGGACGATCGAATCCCCGATGCAAAGCAATGTCTTCTCTTTCTTTTCAATAGGCTGTACGTCACCCTCTACACAAAACCCCACCCGATGATGCATGGGAAGATAGAGACTTACCGTATTTGCTTTTTCAATGGAGACCTGGTCACTCTGCAAAGGGAGATGGATCATATCCTTACCTTCGTACAAGAGGTCGATGGTCTCAGAGAGGTCCAGCTGCCTGGGATAGAGAGACGCAAAATCAACAACTTGCTCCCCTTTTCTGGGAAGAAGAGACTGACTATAACGCTTCAGGTGCACCGTCACATCTGTAAGGGTGTGAAAACGTAGGCAGACCGATGCACTGGTTCCTGCCATCGCACGATACAGTGGGTGGGAGTTGTATCCCATCTCCTGTTCTTCTGAGAAACGGAGAGCACAATAATACCCATCCTCAAGAAGTTCAACCGATAATGCATTATGTGTCAGGGCGAATATGTTCTCTTTAGAAGTCGAGCAATGTTCGGCTGCCATATATCTCTTCCCAGTTTTCTGAAAAATCGTGGACTGCCCTGGTAATGGAAGGCATGTGGAGTCCGGTCTGCAACAGTGAGTAAGGAACAGTACAGCAGCTTGCCCCACTGGCATAGCTGGTGGTTATCTCACTGAGATTCTTGAAACTCGCTGCGAGCACCTGGCAATTGGTACTGTTTGCCCAGAGAAGACTGCTGAGTTCCTTGATGACCTTCGCTGCATCGATATCAATGTTCAACATCCTATTGTAGTAGACAGCAAGATAGCGTGCCCCAGAGAGCATCGCCAATATACCTTGCATGGTTGTATAGATTGCGGTGGCGGTAATGTTTACCTGACGAGATGCTAGAATCTTAATGGCTTTCAAGCCTTCTTCAGTCACAGGAATCTTTATGAATGTATTCCTGCCCAGGATTGAAAGGATTTTCTCTGCCTCGGCAATGATGTGCTCTGCATCGTGGGCAACCACCTGTACATGAAGGCTTCTCTCTTCCCCAATAAGATCACGGATCTGATGCATATGGGCAAAGAAATCTATCTTGCCCTCTGCCTTGATGATGGAAGGGTTGGAGGTAACCCCATCAATGGGGTATGTTTCCAAACCTTTCCTGATCTCTTCCAAATTAGCTGTATCAAGCATGAGTTCCATACTGCACCTCGCTCCTTATCATGCCATAAAACGGTGATGAGAGGAAAGCTTAATCGCTGAGCTTTTTCTCACGGTACTGTTGTGGTGTCATGTGATGTTTGCGCTTGAAGAGGCTATAGAATCGATGTATTGAAGAGAAACCACACTGTTGGGCAATGGAAGTTATACTCTCCTTTGAGTGAGTGAGCAGAAGAGCTGCCCTGGAAAGCTTCTCTGCAGTTATCTCCTCCCAGATGGTGGTACCACGTACTGAGCGGAAGCGCATTTCCAAGGAACGCCTGCAAATGGTGGCCTGACGCGCAACCTCACTCGCTTGCAACCCACCAGTGGCCTCTGCCTTGATCAGCTGCATCGCCTTTGCCACCTGTTCATCTTCGCAGAAGAACAGACGGGTACTCTCCCTCTCCATTACCGGCCCTGGAGCGATACGACGTATATGAACCCCGCTCACCTTATCGTTGAGCAGGGAGTCGAGCATTGCAGAAGCTTGGTACCCGATAGTCTCACAATCGGGCTGGATGCTTGAGATGGAAGGACTAGCCAGCTCACAGAGTAACGTCTCATTGTCAACGCCCAGCACCATAATCTCCTCAGGTATGGCTATTCCCAATCGTTGACACACGAGTTCCACTTTCATCGCAGAGAGATCATTGCAACAAAAAATACTACAGGGTTTTGGAAGCTCAGTCAGCCACGCTTCCAGGTCCTCATCTGAATCATAGAGATGCCTCCACCAGGAAAGAGAGCGGGAGAAACTCGGCATCACCTCAGGACTGGAGGAGGTTGCACTACAGAATCCAATGAATCGCTCTCGTGCCCAATGCACCTGTTCTACACCACACCAGGCAAGATGCTGGCTTTCCAATTTTTTCAGGTATACACCGGCACTTACCCCCGTTTGGTAGTCATCATTTCTGACTTGACTGAAAAGCTTCAGTGAGGTGGCTCCAGCGATATCGACCACTGGAATACCAAGTGATGCACAGAACCTGGCATCCTCATCATCCTCAATTCGGGCGATCAGGGCATCACAGGAGAGAAGCGCTTCCTTGTCGAGTGAGAAAAACCAAGGGCCTTGTCCACGTACCTGCCAGTCAAACTTGGTACGGGCATACTGTACCACCCCATTTGCAACGGCCATATCATAACCATCTTGGAATCGTAGCTTCAAACCTATCTGTATCATGGTATCCACTCTATCACAAAATGCGCATTTTGATAGTATCTTTTCGCATATAAAGCATTGCTATCTCACATAAACGCGATAAGGTATACATATTAGGAGGAGTACTATGCAACTACCTACACGAACTATTGCGAGCACCAAAGCAGAGATACCCATCATAGGCGTGGGAACCTTTGGTTCTGACCACATTTCCAGTAGCGAAATGGCTGAAGCAGTACGAACTGCCTTGCGTCTAGGTTACCGAAACATTGACTGCGCAAGCGTATACAACAATGAGAAAGAGATTGGAGAGGTTCTGAAATCCTGTGGCATCAAGCGGGAAGAACTCTGGATCACCAGCAAGGTATGGAATGATTCCCATGGACGGGATAATGTGATTGCATCTGCAAAGCAGTCACTGAAAGACCTGCAACTGGACTATCTTGACCTGTATCTTGTGCACTGGCCGTTTCCGAATTTCCATCCACCACACTGTGATGTAACCAGTCGCAGTCCTGACGCAAGACCTTACATCCATGAGGAGTTCATGGAAACATGGTCTGCCATGGAGGAACTGGTGAACATGGGCCTCGTTCGGCATATCGGCACCAGCAACATGACCAAGGCAAAGATGGAATTATTGCTTGCCTCCTGCAATATCAGGCCTGCTTTCAATGAGATGGAGCTCCATCCCTGCTTCCAGCAGCCCGAATTGCTCTCATATATCAAGCAGGAGGGAATTATTCCCATTGGGTACAGTCCCTTGGGATCTCCAAACAGGCCCGAGAGGGATACAACTCCAGAGGATGTCATTGATATGCAGCATCCGCTTGTTGTAGAGATTGCAACGAGGCACAACTGCCACCCCGCTGCAATCTGTCTCAAGTGGGCACAGGCTAATGGGATTATCCCCATTCCCCTGTCCACGAAGGAAAGGAACCTAAGGAGCAATCTGGAGAGTGTCCTTACTGATCCACTCACTGAGGAGGAAGTACTCACCCTCAAGGATGCAGATTGCAATAATCGCTTGATCAAGGGACAGGTCTTCCTTTGGGAGGGCGCTGAATCTTGGCATGACCTTTGGGATGAGGATGGAACCATTCCCTGCCCAGAAAGATACCGATAAGGAGAAAACTGATGGAAAAGAAGATGATGAAGGGAGCAAAGCTTCCAGGAAACAGTACAGTAGCATTTGGTGAGTTTGAGATTCCCAAGCCGGGGTATGGACAGGTACTGGTTAAGACCAAGTGCAGTACCATATGCGGTAGTGATATCAGGGCAATTTATCGTGAACACCTCGGGAAAGGACCTGAAGGATACCAGAATGTCATCGCAGGACACGAACCTTGTGGCCAGATTGTTGAAGAAGGAGAAGGCTTGAAGCGGTTCAAGAAAGGGGACCGTGTAGTGATCTACCATATCAGCGGATGTGGAGTCTGCCATGAATGTCGTCAGGGCTATATGATCAGCTGTACCAGTGACAAGAGAGCAGCCTATGGTTGGCAGAGGGATGGAGGCATGGCGGAATACATGCTTTGTGATGAGAAAGACCTTGTCTATCTCCCTGAGGAACTGACCTATGCAGATGGTGCCCAGGTTGCATGTGGTTTCGGCACGGTCTATGAAGCGATCGAGAAAGTCGGTGTTAGTGGCAATGATGCAGTGCTGGTTGTAGGTCTTGGCCCAGTTGGACTGGCTGCCTTGATGCTTGCCAAGGCAATGGGTGCAAACAAACTCATCGGCATCGAGTCCCAGAGTGCACGTATCGAACTTGCAAAGAAGCTCGGCCTTGTAGACCATGTATTTACTCCTTCAGAAGACAATGTGGCACAGATTAAGGCTCTTACAGGAGGCAACGGTGTCGAGCGCGCTTTTGATTGTTCAGCTAGTGATGCCGGTCGTGCAACTGCGATCAGGGCAACGCGAAAATGGGGCAAGATTGCACTTGTTGGAGAAGGTGGTACGGTACACTTCAATCCAAGTGAGGATATGCTTCATGACCAGAAAACCGTGTATGGTAGCTGGGTAACCAGTATCTGGAAAATGGAAGATCTTGTGGAGCGTTTGGTTCGTTGGGGAATCCACCCTGAAGAGCTCATCACCCACCGCTTCCCGCTTGAGAAAGCTGATGAGGCATATGCCTTGATGGCAAGTGGAGCATGTGGAAAGGTTGCTGTTTGTTTTGACGAGGAGCTTCCTAACTAAAGACCCGATTGAACCGTGGGGAGTGCTCGTTGAAAGCCACTATTGACTTATCATCGGTCACTACCCCACCGTTGTCTTCCATCACACAGATGGTTGGTTCAATTACGACGGTGGAAGGGAATCCCTGCAAATCACCATCAAGGCGACGGATCAGAAGTTGGGCAGCCGTCTCCCCCATCTGGTCGAGAGGCTGGGAAACTGCATAGTGGCAGAATTTGAGCAGTGGTGCATAATAGAGATAGTCAAACGTGGAGAACACCACCTTTGAACGGATCTCCCTGGAAGCCTTACTCATGAGATAGCTTGTTGCACCGATATGCACCATGTCATTTACCACAAAGAAGGTATCAGGGCATTTCGGCATCGTCAAAGCATTTTCCATGAGAGTATATCCAGCCTTCTGGGTCATTCCTCCCAGTAGGATAAAATCAGGATCGACTTCCAGCTGGTTGTCATGCATTGCATCCAAGAACCCATGGAGACGCTCAACCGATGTATGGACATGATTGTCTCCACCTAGGAATCCTATATTGGTTTTCCCTTCCCTGATCAGTGCACAGGTCACATCGTATGCACCTTTGCGGTTGTCGGTAAGGACCACATCACAACGCAAGCCTTCAATTTTTCGGTCGAGCATGACCAAGGGAATATTTGCGATTGCAGGGGAGGCAAAATGTGCACCGACATCACCGACTGGAATAACGAGAAGCGCATCAACATTACGTTCAAGCAGGAATGCAAGTTTACGCTTCTCTTCCTGTACTGAATTCTCTGAACTACAAAGCAACAGGGCATACCCAAGTGGGCCGAGCAACTTTTCCAGCTGCTCGACAATCTCGGTGAAGAAGGTATTCGAAATCTCTGGGACGATGATCCCGATACTCTTGGTTACCCTGAGTTTCAGGGAGCGTGCTACCGCATTACGCTGATAGTGCAGCATATTGACAGCGGAAAGCACTTTCCTTTCCGTCTCTGGATTCACCACCCCGAGATTGTTCAGAACTCTACTGACAGTGGCAATGGAGACGCCAGCAAGATTCGCGACATCCTTGATTGTTGCTGCTTCTCGTTTGCCCATGTAACAACCTACCTATGCGCGGCGTGCGTATTTCTTCATGTCGAAGTAGACCGCGATGATAATGATAAAGCCTTTTACCAATTGCTGGTAGTAGCTGTCAACACCAAGGAAGGACATTCCGTAGTTGATCAAACCCATGGTAAAGACACCGACCATCATTCCACTGACTTTACCAACGCCACCATTCTGTGAGACACCACCAACGGTAACTGCAGCAATGGCATCCAGCTCCATACCGTTTGCGGTAAGCGAGTTTGCCAGGCCAAGTCGACTTGCCAAAAGGGTACCCGCTGTACCATAGAGCAAACCTGCATAGAAGTAGACCATCATAAGGTCACGTTCGACATTGATTCCACTCACCCTTGCTGCCTGTGCATTACCACCGATTGCATAGAAGTGTGTTCCCTGGCGGGTATGTTTGAGCAATATCCAGACAACCAGAGCAGCTATAACAACATAAATGATGAGATTAGGAACAGGACCTACGCTTCCCTGGCTGATGTTCTTGAAGTTCTGGTTCAGGGAACCAACAACGGCTGCCTTGGTATAGATGAGCTGCAAGCCCTTTGCAATGGACATGGAACCCAGTGTTGCAATAAAGGGAGGAAGTTTTCCATAAGCGATCAAGTACCCGTTGAAGAGACCGAACAGGCCACCAGCGGCAACGGCTGCTACGATGGGGACGATAAGAGGAAACGTTTGGCCTGCATAGATAGCAGAACTGTAATCCGGATTCTGTGCAAAGGAAGCCGCGACACTTGCAGTCAGACAGACGACATATCCAATGGAAAGGTCGATTCCCTTGGTGATGATGATCATACCAACACCCAGGGCTGCAAAAGATCTGACCGATTCAGCAATCAGGAGATTCCTGATACTGCTCCACCGCAGTGCTTGCCCGTTGGTCAGAATGGAAAGCAGTAGCAACAATCCAACGAAGGTGACCCAGGTTGTATATTGTGAGGCAACTTTTTTGCTGTCGTTAAGTAGTTTTTTCATTTCCATGGTAGGTTTTTCTCCCTCTCTCTTACATGAACTTCGTTGCTAGACGCATGATATTCTCTTGGGTGCACTCAGACTTGTCCAACACGCCGGTACATTTCCCAGAACAAAGAACCATTACCCTGTGGGACATTCCAATCAATTCCGGCATTTCTGAGGAAACCATGATAATGGCCTTTCCTTGCTCAACCAGTTGTCCCATAATCTGGTAGATTTCATATTTAGCCCCGACATCAATACCCCTCGTCGGTTCATCCATGATCAGGATATCCGGCAAGGTCATCAACCATCGACTGATGATAACCTTCTGCTGATTACCTCCTGAGAGGTTCTGGATCAATGTCTCCATGGTAGGAGTCTTGGTCCTGAGTGCCTTGTTGTATCGAACAGACTCTTCTTTCATCTCCTTGTGCTTAAGGAGGTGCAACTTGTTCAGATACTCTTTCAAGGAGGCAATCGAAGTGTTGTTTGATATATTCATCAAGGGGAAAATGCCACTGCCTCTTCTATCCTCGGTGATCATCCCGATGCCATGTTCGATGGCTTTTCGGGGGGTCATGTTCAGGATCTCATCCCCATCAACATAAATCTTTCCTTCCTTGGTTGCACGTACACCGAAGATGGCTTCCATCAATTCAGTACGTTGTGCCCCCATAAGTCCACCAATGCCAAGGATTTCCCCACGATGCACCTCAAATGATACATCCTGGAAACTTCTGGGATTGGGTGAACTCAGATTCTCCACCTTTAACAGGACCTCTCCCACATTACTCTTGAACTCAGGGAATCGAAGCTTTGCATCACGACCAACAATAAGAGAGATAAGTTTCTCGTTGGTCATATCTGCTACAT
>NZ_JAEKNT010000353.1 GCF_016406725.1 Sphaerochaeta sp. S2
CGCTGCGTACTGGGCCCAGAGCATGCCGCAAATCTCTGAGGGGCTCATGCTGTTGGTGGTGTCGACCATGCTGACGTCGATGTAAATCTCAGTGCTTGCAAGTGAAGCGTGACCGAGAAGGTGCTGCAGCCTCAGGATGGCGTTGGGGTCGTTCTGGATGTAGTGTGTGCTGTAGCTGTGCCTCAGACTATGGGGATGAAATTCCGGAGCCAATCTGCTATGCTCCAGGCAGGTCTTGAACTCATGGGTGAAAACATTGGATTTCAAGCAACCTGTTGTTTTTTCGGCTGGGAACATCCAGTTCTCTGGGGTTCCCGGCCTATATTCTCGCCAGTAGTGGCGCAACGCCTGGTAGCAGGCCTCCGGCAATGTGACCCGCCGTTCCTTGTTCCTCTTGCCCTGGGGGATTCTCAGGAACCTCAAGCCCGAAGCCTTGTCAGTCTCGATATCCGTGACCTTCAGCTTTGTCAGCTCAAATGTCCTCATTCCAGTCCCATACAGGGTGAGGAAGTAGGCGAAGGCCCTGATCTCGTTGAGATGGGCAAAGAACTGCTCGAGTTGCTCCACCCTGAAGTGGACCGGCAACTTGTGGCGCGCACGCACATTGGGGACCTGCTTGCGGTTGATGGCAAGATTCAGGACAACCTCCAGGAAGAATTTGCATCCCGCATTGTAGGTGTTGATGCTGGTACCCTGGAGCTTGCCTTCCTTATGCAGATGCAAAAGGAAGCTCCTCAGGTCCTGCTCATTCAAGTCCGAATACCTATCCTTTCCTGCGAATGCGCTGAAGCGGAACAGTGCTGTACGATATGTCTGCCTGGTCTTTTCGGAACTTCCCCGTAGCAGAAAATCCTCTTCCATCTTCTGCAATACCTGTTCATTGGTCATCATTGGTAAAATCCTCCTGTATGAATAGCTTGGTTCCAAGAACCACAACCATGATACAGGAGGATTTGGGGGGAGACCCTATTTATATCGGCAGGGTCGTAGTAGTGGGGAGGGTTCTCGCAAGCACGATGGCTTAAGAAGCTTCCGCGCAGCGGATTAGTTCAATTATTGGAAGGGCTACAAGCTGCATCTGGATGTTACTGACTGCGGCATTTCCTTCAGTGCCATCGTCACCGGTGCGAATGTTCATGACAGCCAAGCGGCCATTCCCTTGGAGCGGATGTCCAGTGAACGGGTTACCCATCTGTATTCACTGATGGATAGTGCCTATGATGCGAAACCCATCAAGGATTTCATCATCACAAGTGGCAGGATCCCCATCATCGATCCGAACAAGCGGCGCAAGCAACAACGGGTGCTGTCTCCCGCTGAGAAGCAACGCTTCAAGATACGCTCCACCGTCGAACGGTCAAATGTCCACCTGAAGGATTGGCTGATCCCCTCGAAGATCATGGTACGGGGACCGGACAAGGTCTCCCACTGCCTGATGACCGGTGTGTTGTGTCTTGCAGCGATCAAGATACTGCAGTATTGCATCCTTCCGGGCTTACAGAAGACAGCGTAGCAACACAAATACGATAGTAATTCCACCTGTCGTGGGACAGGTGTGCCTTCTCATGCTCAATCCACAGTAGATTTGGCGTGATTTTTCTCTCAAGGCAATTGATTGGGCATTTCAGCCTTCACGATCAACGTCAACAGTATCGTTGCATGGATGCCGATTCATGACGGCTGCTCATTTTGCAAGAGGCTCAACCAATATTTTAAATATAGTTCGTATTTGGGGCTATCTAATCGCAGAAAGACATATCTATTTTTTTAAAAAGGGGTTTTTGGATGGATACTCTAAATATATTTATTGACAAATCATTTCTTATCAGTAAAGAAGTTTCTGCACAATATATAAATAAAATACCGTTTGGTGAATATATTTTTCATTACAATGATGCTGAAGTAACGTTTTTGGATGAACCTGGAAAAACGCTTATCATCCATGGGTTTGTTGTAGATAGCTCAAATGGTGAAGCAGATCAAAATGTTATATTAAACTACTTGTTTAAATATGAAAGCTTTTCTGAGGTAATTAGATTCAGTAAAAAATTAGCAGGCCATTTTGTAATTGTTTATTATGCTCGTGATGGATTGTATATTCTACCTGATGCTACTTCGAGTATTACTGTGGGATATACCGTTCAGAACCGCGACCTGTTAGTATCTACTGAACCTTCTATAATTGCTAGAATCAAAAACTATAAAGAATCATCGCTTTCGACTAAAATTTTATCCCAGACTACAGAAGGGCATTCCTTACCATATGATTTAACAATGTATGATGAAATAAAATATATTACTCCTAATCATTATCTTAACTGTAACACTGGGGCTATTGTAAGATTTTTTCCGAGTGAAAAACGCAGTTCTATATCTATTAATGAGGCTGTAAATAAATCTAGTTTACTAATCAAAAATATTATAACTGCATACAGGAAAAGGTATAAACTTGCAGTTTCACTCACTTCCGGTATGGATAGTAGGTTGATATTATCATTTTGCAAAGACTTCATTGGAGATATCCCTACTTTTATTTATAGACATGATTATATGACCGACAATACAGGTGATCTTGTAGTGCCTAAATTAATGGCGAAAGAGTTAGGATTTCAGCATATAATCATTAATGATAAACTATTACCTCAAAATATACTTGATCAATGTAAATCGAGATTAGGGTACGAACTTACTTCTTCAGAAGTAAGGAATGCTTGGACACATATAAATTCGGAACTAAAATTGCATTATCGGCTTGATGGAAATATTGCACCCATAGCCAAGAGTGGATTTGGAAAAAGAATGCCAGAAGTTTTTGCAACTTCATCTTACTTAAACACTAAAACGCACATTTACTCTATCGACAGTTATCGGGTAGTTAGAAGATGGAAAAAAGATGTTCAAAAAAAGGCAAAAAAGTCAAATATCTCAAAGTTTGACTTATTTTTTTGGGAACATAGATCGGGTAGGTGGACTTCTAGATCTTACAAAAACTTCAATTTGCTTTCTAACACTATCAATCCTTTTAATTGTAGAGAGCTTCTAGAGGTATGGGTTAATATCCCAAGAAGAGAGCGTGTGATTTATAGCCTACACAAAGAGATTATAAAAAAGAACTGGCCAGAGCTACTAGATTTTCCTATTAATCCTGATGCCAAATACAAGTTTATTTCAAGGAGCTCAATACTATTTTATTTTGCATCATACCTAAAATACTTTTTGAACTTTAACCGTAAACTCTAAAATGATCGTTTGCAGAGATGGAATCCTGGAGGCCTATATTGGAATTGATGTAGACAGCATCGCAATTTGTAGACAGCATCGCAATTTTCGGCATTTCCAGCATTTGAATTTTCCGGATTGGAAAAGACATCGTTTTCCCGCCTTTTGGAAAAAGGTACTTTTTAAACGTATGTAGACAGCATCGCAATTTTCGGCATTTTGAGCATTCCAATTTTCCGGATTGAAAAAGACATGGGTTTCCCGCCTTTTGGAAAAAGGTACTTTCAAAACGTAATTGAATTTTCGGGGTTGGGGATTACCGGATGGCCTCGGGAGTTGAGGAAGTGGTTTCATCTTCCTCAATCCTGGGAGCCTTCTCGTCGATGGACAGCAGGGTTCCGCGACCGTACAAAATGTTGATGATCTGCAGCACCTTGAAGTCGTCGCCGATCAAATGGCGCGGCCAATCTTCTAGATGATGATGAGTCGTAACGAATGTGGCGCGGATCTTCTTTTTGGTTTTCGGACTGAGATGATCGTCGATTCTGGTCCTGAGCAACACATAGAGGCTGTCAAGCAGATCGGCATCATGGATGTTCATGCAGGCGAAATCATCGATGATCAAACACTCCACCTTGGTGAGTATCCGATACAGGGTGTTGCTGGAGGGAAGTCGTCCATGTGTCTGCAAAACCTCCATCAGATGATGAAAATCGATGAATCGCGCCGATTTTCCCTCCCTGCACATTCGGTCGCCTAGTCCAATGGCAAACTTCTCCTTGCCGCAATCGGGAGGACCGTAGAGAACGAGATTCGGTTTCCTGTTCCTGTCGGTGAGGCCGTCGAGCGTCATGAATGAATCATACGATGCCTTGTCGGTCTTTGAAAGACAGGATGCATCAAAATCGGAGAGGGTGGGGTGATCGGGATACCCGGGAAGTATCATCGGTACCAGGAAGAATTGTCACATTTTCCACAAAAATCGGCGTTTTAAGCCGCTGGAAGCGTGATTTGGCGATTTGAGGTACCGGGTAGAACTGTCACATTTTCCACATCTGAAGGAATTTGCTTTTTTTTGGAAGGAGCTAATCAATATTAATAATAGAATCTCTAAAAGAGTTTCTACTGTACCATTGGCTATTATGGCTTTTATGGATCCTCCTTCTGTCTCCAAAAGTGGCCTATCCACAAATGTGTAAACTAAATCGTACTCAGACCACAGAGTACGCAAAAATGATGATAAAAAAAGGTATGGGGATATAGTTTTCAAGTAACAAACCGAAGGAGGATGAATGGCTCTTGATAAAAGTCTTTTTCTAACGTTAGCAGGTTACACCCCACGTCCTGGGCGATATGCCACAGAGGACTTTTTGACGGAGTTGTTTGCTTGGATTCTTAATAATATTGAGGGTTATGCTTCCAGTTTATTGTCTTTATTTCATGATGTGAATAAAACAGTACCGGAATATAAAGCAATCCAAGCCCATGCAGAAACCCAGAAAGTGATCAATGGTGGAAGGATTGATCTCTTTCTGGCCATTGATGGAGATGTTGCATTCATTTTTGAACATAAGGTTAACAGTTGGTTAAGTGATGGACAACTAGATAAGTACATGAAAAAAAGTGAATTATTAGAAGAGATTCTTTACTCCGTCTTAATTGTTAAACATAAGAAGCAATGGACCCAAAAGGCTGATGTTCAGCTTACATGGACAGATATTTTTAAGCTGACAAGAAGGATAAGAGGGAGATACAAAGATGACGAGAGATTCATTCTTGATAGTTTCTTGCATTTCCTGGAGGGTAATGATATGGGCGAAAAGCATGCGATTACACAAAGGGTTTTAGCTGCAGTTCCCGAGGTTTTAACTGGATATCAATCATTGGAGTATATCTTTAAGGAGCTAGAGACGTTTCCTTGGAAAGAGAAATTTGAAGCTTTGGATAGCTTGCCTTTGAAGATTAAAGAGATGATCAAGAAAGCAAGTCCAGAGTTCCATAAGGAAAGATGGGGAAGGATTGGGATTGATTTCTTCAATATCATCGGTACCAGGAAGAATTGTCACATTTTCCACAAAAAACGCCCTTTTAGGCATCTGGAAGCGTGATTTGACGATTTGAGGTACCGGGTAGAACTGTCACATTTTCCACACAGTTTGAGAGATGGATCTTGCGAGAGGTCTACCAAACCGTACTCAGATCAATTGACAAACTTAGACTAACTTGACACCAAAGAATCGTTACCATATATTCTAATTAAGGACTATTATTTATAAGGAGGTGCAATTATGGCTACAAAATCTTTTTCACGTGATATTATTATAAGGAACAGTAGCGCTGTAAAGTTGTTAAAATCCTCTTTAGAAAAAAGTTCATCTCAAAGTGAATGGCGAGTTGCTCCTAAAGCTAAAGCTAGTAAGTATATATCAGCATCTCAAGTGAAAAGTATATTAAAGAAATATTAATTATGAATTGAGGTGCCTAATATCTCACGAACCATATATCCACTTCAAATAGCACTAGAAGATTTCTTATTCGATGAGTCAATAAAAATAGGCTTATTAACTGTTGATCAATTAACTGAATCAAAAACCATTGTTGAGAATGATTCAGAATTGAGCTTGTCTCAATACTTATCAAGATTTGATAGTTCAAAAGAAATTAAGAAAGCTGCCGAAGCCCGACTATTATCGTTCCTTAGTAGCTTCTCATGTTCCAAGAACCAAGATGTTCACAATTTTCTAACAACCGGCTGAACCGCTTTTCTCGTACAGATAGAGAACCAGTGCAAAACTGGTCATCGAGCTCCCGAGTTGAGAGCATGACTGGGTAATCCAGAGCATGAAAAATGCCTGTAGATCCCGGTGAATGAGTGTTTTTATGTTCATATTGACTTTGCTTCCTTACTTGTTGAATTTGGCAGGAAAATGCAAAGTCCTTTGGACGAGAGAGGTTACGACTCCATGCAGCTTCGTCCTTGTCAGACCTTGCATGGAGATGAAGCAATGCAGAGCATATCGTATCCTCCTTTTGAAAGGAGTATAGCAAAGAGGGTGGTGTATGTCATCAGGATTATTGGCGCTAGGAAGAACTGTCACAAAATCCACAGCATCTCTTCGGAGATGTTTTTCTTTACCCCTCATATATCAATATTAATAATATTAACAAAATACATCATGTTCCACATACCATACTTGCCGTTGTTTCTCTGGAAACACAATATTTATAGATTTCCTCTTTTCTCTGAAGCAAAACCCCACGTTCCTGCTCTTTCCCATATATAAGGAGCCGCAACAATGGCAACGGTCATCAGAAGTCTCGGAATCAACGGAATAGAAGGATATCCACTTGCAGTGGAAGTAGCGATCATAGCAGGCCTGCAGGCAACCACCATCGTCGGTCTTGGTGATGCAGCAGTGAAGGAAGCAAAGGACAGGATGGAAGCATGCACAGAAGAACTTTCCTATGCCTACCCATCAAAGAAAGTCGTAGTCAATCTCAGCCCCAGTGACATCCCCAAGAGGGGAGCCTATCTCGATCTTCCCATGCTCCTCGGCCTCTTGGTTGAATCGAAGCAGGTCAGGCCAAGGATCGAGGATTGGCAGGAAATAGCTTGTGTTGGGGGAATCAGCACCACAGGGGCCCTTGTCGGCTTCAACGGCATACTGCCCATGGCAATCCAGGCCCACCGCATGGGATGGAAGAAACTCATCGTACCAAAGGACTGTGCCAATGAGGCCTCCCTGGTCAAGGACCTGGAGATCATCGCCTGTGGTACCATCACAGAGGTAATCCAATACCTGGAAGGTCGGTTGCATCTCTCTCCCCATAAAACAGACCAAGACCCCATCTTCCAGGAAAAAGCCAGCAATGACGGTGATTTCATCGACGTCGTCGGACATGACGACATCCTCCCTTACCTTGCAGCGGCCGTAGCAGGAAACCACAACCTTCTCTTGGTAGGGATTCCAGGAAGTGGGAAGAGCATGATGTCAAAGTTGCTCCCCACCATCCTCCCCCCCATGAATGAACAGGAAATACTGGAAGTCTCCTCCATTTACAGCATAGCAGGGGAGCTTGACGGCCATGAGCTCAAGAGTAACAGACCCTTCAGGGCTCCCCACTACAACATGTCCTCCCATGCCCTCATCGGGGGAGGACCACAGGCAAAACCCGGGGAAGTGACCCTTGCGCACCGGGGTATCCTCTTTCTTGACGAACTACCCGAATTTGGACGGAAAACCCTTGAATCCCTCCGTCTCCCCCTTGAGGACAAGCGTGTCACCATAAGCCGGGTCAACCAGACCAACCGATATCCCTCAGACTTCATGCTCGTTGCAGCCATGAACCCCTGCCCCTGTGGCTACGCAGGCACCTCACGTTGTGAATGCACCCCCTATGCCATCAGGACCTACCGCCAACGCATATCAGGCCCCATCCTCGACCGCATAGACATGCAGAAGTACGTCGGTAGGGTGGAGTTCAAGGATGGTCATCTCATGAAAGGCAATACCAGCTCCAAAGACCTCAGGGACTCGGTGATGGAGGCGCGTGAGCGCCAGAGACATCGCTTTCGGGAAGGAGGGGAGCATATTACCACCAACTCCCAGATGAGCAGCTCCCAGCTTCGAAGGTACTGCACCCTCGACGATAAATGTGCCGCTCTCCTGCAGAAAACCTATGAGAAGGACCAACTCTCGGTCCGAGCCCGCTACAAGACCCTCAAGCTTGCCCGGACCTTCGCCGACATACAGGGAAGTGCCACCATTGAGAGAGCCCATCTCATCCACGCACTCTTTTCCCGTGACCTCGAAAAGGAGATGAACCATCATGCATGACCAAACAATCTACTGGATCTGGCTCAATGAAATGCGGGGGATCACCCTCAGGGATAAACGGAGACTCCTCTCAGTTCTCTCCACTCCTGAGAACATCTTCCACGAGTCCACCACTACCATTGCCGACATACTGGAAACAAAGAAGGGAAGGAATGGTTCCGTCGCTGAAAGCAGGAGGGAACCCTATGGGGCCGTCTGGAATACACGCAGCCTTGCCGATGCTGAGACCATCCTTGCCAACAATGAACAACACTCCATCCATCTCCTCTCCCCTGATCACCCGCACTACCATCCAATCTATACAAATGATACCAAGGCACCCCTGGTGCTTTACTACAAAGGCAGACTCTCCCCACCTGAAATACCCATCACAGGTGTCATC
>NZ_JAEKNT010000354.1 GCF_016406725.1 Sphaerochaeta sp. S2
GTTTAAGGGAAAAGGTCGAGATGCTGTACGAAAGAGAGTATTTCTTACTTCAAGAAAAACACTTCTTAACGAATTTAACCACTTCGAAGGCAATCTCAGCATTTTCCAGCCAGCGATTGATATTAGTGACCAGACTCTCAAGAAAGAGAAGCAGGAGATACTCCAGTTTCTGAGCGAGTTATGAGTAGGCATATTTCAGAAGACGATGTAGAAAAAGAAGGAATTCTGGTATGTAAGAAGGACTTCAATTTCAAAAACAACGTTTTTGAATTGAAAGTATATGCTTTTAGCGCTCGTTACATCGGTAGAGTATATCTAGATGGGAAACGATATAATCCCCAAGACTATTTCCAGAAATTTGATGATGCCGAAAAACAGCAGAATGATGGGTTTGATGTCTGCGAAAGATTTTTTAGAGATATGGAAAATGACTTGAAGAGTAATCAGAATCCTCGCTTACCCAGGAAAGGGTAGCGCCGCATTGGCCAGTTCTTACTTGCGAACAGTATGGCAGCAAGAGAAGAAGAGCTGATTAGCCACCAGTCGCGTAGGGAAAGACTTTTCCCTCATGATTGCACTGATTCTCTTTGAACAGGAAAGGATATCATATACCAGGAGCCATGAAACATAACACCACCGTACTAGAAGGACCCAGATATACATTGCTTCATCTCATAGGACTGTTCAAGGTACCACTGTTCTTCTCTGTTGTTGCACTTCTTGGATACGAGGGATTATCCGAGACCAATCCTCGGCTCTATGCCTATATCATGTCCATCATCGGCATCGTGAATATGGCAACCATTCTCTGGGTCGTAGCAAGAAGCGATAGATTCACCATCAAGGATATTGTTGTCTTACTGGGAATCCCCTTCATCATGCTTCTCTCGTATTACACTGCAATTGTGCTTGGAAGACATCATCCACAGAATAGCTATTATTTTAGCTTGTTTCTGGGTTTCTCGTTGCCGGCGATTTTCATTGGGTATTATCTTGGCAAGGCTTATCGTCGTACAAGGATGGTGGATATTGGACGCTATGTCGAAATTATCATGCTTGTGATCAGCGTAGGTGGTTTTGTGACCATCCTCATCCCCTTCATGCAGGGGGCACGGTTTACCACTCTGGGAGGTGCTAGCTATCAGAGTGCATCGTATTACTCTGCTCTAGCCTTCGGATTGAATTTGTATTTCATCGTTTGGGGAAGAAACCATGTGAGGTTTCGACTTTTAACGACCAGGTTCTATAAAATCTTTAGCGTGTTATTGCTCGTTCTCCAATTTGTCATGGTCGTAATTCCCGGTGGAAGGGGAGCATTCGTGCTTGCAGTACTCTATGTTTTGCTAGCGCTTTTCGAAATCCTTCGGGTCAGAAAAGTGAAGAAAATCCTACAGGGAACATTGTTCGTTATAGGCTTGGTCGTGGTTGCTATCATGTTCTTGCCACGTTTGATGGAAAACCCATTGTTCGCCAGTAGCTTTAATCGAGCGATAGCCTTCATCGATACTGGTGGTGGAGTGAACTGGGATGGAACGTCCGGGCGGTTGCCGTATTATGAAAATGCACTATCCTTAATTTCTGAAGCGCCAATAATTGGATATGGAATATTTGGGTTTAGAAATGTATATGGTAAAGAATATCCCCACAACTTGATTCTTGAGTTATTATTACAAGGTGGCGTTGTTTATCTGGCATTCTGGACTGTCCTTCTTACTGTGCTCGCAAGAAGATTATTTCGCAATATGAGAAGAGATGTTGGATTTCGAGCCTATCTGTTCATTGCTGCCTATCCTTTGGTGATGCTAATGTTCAGTGGAACATACATATCTACAGGTTTATTCTGGTTTATGGTTGCGTTTCTGGCGACGTGTCCAGTAAATAGAGCGGTTCTAGATTGAATTGAAAAGTTCAAATGAGAGGGCTTCATTCAAATGACATATTCAGGTTCGTGCAGTAGGAATTACTAGCGAAAACTATTGTGACAGCTACTGACTGCAGGTAATATTTCTACAACAGGAAATCAAATTTAAAGGATAAAATGAACAATTCGATCATTATAAGAAATATAATATGGAAATTTTTCGAAATAGGAGGACGTAAAGGAATACAATTTGTTATCCAAATTATTTTAGCTCGATTACTTCTGCCTACTGATTATGGAATTGTAGCGTTGGTAGTTGTTTTTATTACGATTGCAAATGTCTTTGTTAATGGGGGCTTAAGCGCTTCGGTTATACAGAAAAAGGATGTTGATGAACTTGATTATTCTTCCATTTTTTTTACAAGCCTATTGGTTGCAGCAATTACTTACCTCCTTCTATATTTTTCTGCTCCATGGATAGCCTCTTTTTATGCTAACACCAATCTAATCTCTGTGATTAGAATATTAGCATTAACACTCTTCCCCGGAGCTCTAAATTCACTACAAATTGCAATTATTTCTAGAAAAATGCAATTTAAGCGCTTATTTATCAGTAATATTGGTGCTGGATTATTATCCGGAATTATTGGAATATCCTTGGCATACTTAGGTTATGGTGTATATGCATTAGTTTTCCAACAGCTAATAAATCAAACAATTATAACAATAATTCTTTGGTTTAGTCTTAAGTGGAGACCTAAATTGGGTTTTTCAATATTGAGAGTGAGAAACTTATTTGCTTATGGGTGGAAGATTCTGATCTCGTCGTTAATCAATACATTATATCGAGATATTCGTGGGCTATTAATTGGTAAGATATATTCACCAGCGATGCTTGGATACTACAATAGAGGACAACAGTTTCCTCAAGTAATAGTTGCAAATATTGATAGTTCAATCAAAGCTGTAATGTTTCCAGCATTATCTGCAAACCAAGATTCTCTCCTTAAAATTAAGACAATGACCCGCCGTGCAATGAAGACTAGTAGTTTTCTATTATCACCAATCTTAGTTGGAATGATTGTAATTGCACAGCCATTAGTAAGATTTTTGCTCACAGAAAAATGGCTTCCCTCTGTTCCTTATCTCCAGCTATTCTGTATTGCATATTTATTTTGGCCTCTGCAGACAGCAAATATACAAGCAATAAAAGCTATTGGACGTAGTGATGTTTTTTTAAAATGTGAAATAATAAAAATATGCTTCGGAACGGCATTACTTCTCATTTCCTTGCCTTTTGGAGTTATTTACATTGCTTTAGGACAAGTGGTGACAGAATTAATATCTTATTTTATAAATATATATCCTGTAAAAAAATATATATCTTATGGCTATACTGAGCAAGTTAAAGATGTACTCCCTTCTGTAATGCTTGCTTCCATAATGGGGGTGCTTATTTTGCAATTGAACAGGATTGCATTTTCTCCAATAGAGTTGATTAGTCTCCAAATTATCTGTGGGGGTGGATTTTATTTTGGGCTTGCCGCAATTTTAAAACTTGAAAGCTTCACATATCTTATTGCATTAACTAAAGGATTCAAAAAATGAGTTGTATATTGGATCTAGAATTTTGGAAAGGAAGAGGCATGGATTATACTTCAGTAACTATCGAAAATGATTTTATAATATGCAAAGAAAGAAACCATAGTTTTCGAAATATAATTAAAATCAGTGAGCTTATAGAGTAAGAAAGTATTCCGTTCAAAGTCTTTAAATTTTCAATGGTGTTACGTGAGATCTGCAAACTTGCTGCGATCTGTCTCTGGTTCAACCCCTGATCTTATAAACGCAGGATTTCCTTAAATTTGGTCATTCTTGACCACCTCCCAAATAGTCTCATGCAAGAGCATGGTATTTGGAAGTCTAGCACTTCAGTTTTAAAGGTGGGTCAATTTGTCGTGAAACAGGTGGCTCAATTTTTAGGGAACAGTGGCTCTCCTAGAGCGTAATCTCCAACATGCTCGCCGCCGTTGATTTTCTGGACGCCATAGTCAAGCTGTATCTGTACTCCAGGAGGAGGCGGTTCGATTTAGTTGCAGAGCCTTGCCTCGACGGGGGCGCTCTTGACCTGCCCGGTTTTTCTCAGATATGCACAATAGTTGCGAAGCGTCTGCTGGTTGCCTGGCAGTGATTGCCGCTTTCCCGTATCCACCAGAAGCTCTTCCAGCAGGTCGTACAACGAGCTTACTCTGAACTGCTTGCTAGCGGTATGATGTTTTTGAGGTGACATGACAATAACTTTTTTAGGTTACACGGTAACCAGTCGTTTAGGTATCACGGTATGATACTGAAAGAATTCGTTACCGAACCATCTAAAAAAGTCGTTACCTAAAATATTCCTTGACACTAGCAGAACTGCTTGTTGTTGCAGTTGGCTTGCAGGGTGCTGATGATGATTTCCCTGCATGCCGGATCGTCGAAGGCCTTGTCCTTCTGGTAGGGACTTGCCAACTGGCTTGCCGATGGTGCATCATCCATGTTGTAGTACTTGCGGATCGTCGGCGCTGACGGTGGCTTGAGATTCATGTTCCGCAGCACTTGTGCGATGTCCGACTGGGCTATGCCCTGCCGTTTCAATTCGATGATTGTGTTCACTACTTCTGCCTGCTTCAGCAAAGTTGCCATTAGCGGCCTCCTTCTGGTGATAACGTATTGCTACCTATCACTATACTGGGAGTCGCCAATGCTTGGCCTAATTTATTCGGCCGGTTTACTGGCAGGGATTGGCTGTTATTGGGAAAACATTCCTACTGTAGACTAGAAAAACATCATTACTGCGCTTATGAAAAACATCGTTGTTGTGAGAGAGAAAGACATCCCTACCGTACTCCGGTAAAGACATCATACTGCTCACAAAGGGCTACAAGCTGCATCTGGATGTTACTGACAGCGGCATCCCCATCAGTGCCATCGTCACTGGAGCGAATGTCCATGACAGTCAAGTAGCTATTCCTTTGGAGCGGATGTCCAGTGAACGGGTTACCCATCTGTATTCACTGATGGATAGTGCCTATGATGCGAAACCCATCAAGGATTTCATCATCTCAAGTGGCAGGATCCCCATCATCGATCCGAACAAGCGGCGCAAGCAACAACGGGTGCTGTCTCCCGCTGAGAAGCAACGCTTCAAGATACGCTCCACC
>NZ_JAEKNT010000355.1 GCF_016406725.1 Sphaerochaeta sp. S2
CCTTGATCCAGATTGTTTCACTCTGCCTCAAGAGTGGTAATGGCATCATCCTCAAGGGAGGAAGGGAAGCTTTCCAGACCAATACTGCCATAGTTGCATCGATCAGGGAGAGTTGTAAGCCCTCAAGACTTGGATCTGACTGGCTGTTGTTGCTTGAAAGCCATAGTGATGTTGATACAATGCTGGGCATGGAAGGGGACATTGATCTCTTGATCCCACGTGGATCGAATGCCTTCGTACGCTATGTCATGGACAATACCTCAATCCCTGTATTGGGGCATGCTGATGGGATTTGCCACCTCTACATCGATGCCAAGGCTGATATCGCCAAGGCGGTAGAGATAGCCTACGATGCAAAGACCCAATATCCCGCAGCCTGCAATGCGATCGAGACACTGTTGGTACATGCACAAATCGCCCCGGATATCCTTCCCCTGCTTGCCGAGCGTTTCAAAGAGGCTGGGGTTGTCATGCATGGGGATGAGCAGGCTTCTCATTTCATGGATTGCATCCCCTATCAGGAAGGGGATTGGAAGAAGGAGTATCTTGCCCTGGAAATCAATATCCATGTAGTGGAATCCCTCTCAGAGGCAATAGACCATATTGAGACCTACGGTTCACATCACAGTGATGCCATTGTCAGCGAAGATGATGACTCGATAAGAACCTTCTTTGCTGGTGTGGATTCAGCAGATGTTTTTGCCAATTGTTCCACCAGATTTGCTGATGGGTTCCGCTTCGGCCTTGGATCAGAGGTTGGTATCAGTACTGCAAAGATACATGCACGGGGACCCGTTGGCTTGGAAGGGCTGATGACAACCAAATATCTCGTCAGGGGGAGTGGGCAGGTGGTTGCCTCCTATACCAAGGATGGGGGTCGGAGTTTTTCCCATCAGGACTTGCCCTTGGATGGGCCGTCAATGCTTGGTGAAGAGGTTCTATGATGAGGGACTTTTCATCAGTACGCAGGGTTGTGGTAAAAGTTGGAACCAATCTGCTCAGTTGTGAGAGTGGTATTGATGAGGGTTGCATCGACGTAATTGTCGATCAATTGGCTCAGCTTCAATCGCTTGGATATCAGGTGCTTCTTGTCTCCAGTGGAGCAATCGGCATGGGTGCAAAGGAGCTCTCACTCAAGGGCCCCGTGAAGCAGGTACCGATGCGTCAGGCTTGTGCCTCGATAGGACAGCCTCTGCTCATGTCCAGCTATCGCCGTTCCTTCAAGCGTCATGGAATGGTATGTTCCCAGATCCTGTTGACCCGTAACGACCTTAACAACCGCCTTACCTACGTGAATCTCAGAAATAGTGTCTTTACGTTGTTGGACCTTGGGGTAATTCCCATTTTCAACGAGAACGATGTGGTAAGTACTGCTGAGATTGGGACAGCCTTTGTTGACAATGACAGGATGAGCGCCATGGTTGCCAGCAAGATCGATGCAGATCTTTTGGTCATTCTTACCGACATAACCGGGTTGTATACTGCTGACCCAAAAAAAGACAAGGAAGCTGTGCTGCTCAGTGACATCACTTCCCTTGATGCAACCATCCTCTCCTATGCAGGAGGAGCTGGTTCTACCCATTCAATTGGGGGTATGAAAACAAAGCTGCTTGCTGCAAAAATCGCAAGAATGGCTGGCTGTACCACCATTATTGCCAGTGGTTATGAAGGGAATGTGCTTCCCAGGCTTCTTACCGGTGAGGTTCTAGGGACCTGTATACATAGTGTGAAACGTCTCAGTCAACGACAACGTTGGATTCTCTATAACTCCCATCTCGGATCCATTGTAATTGATGATGGGGCAAAAAAGGCGCTTATTGCAAAGAAAAGCTTGCTTCCCAAAGGTATTGTATCAGTGGAAGGAGTTTTTGGTGCCGGCGATGTGGTACAGATATGTACTACCGACGGTAAACCCTTTGCAAAGGCAGTCCCTTACTATAATAGTACTGAGATAGCTGCAGTGGCTGGCCATAGCAGCAAGGATATCCATAAGATAATCAAAGAAGGGCATAAGGGTGTGATCTTCCGCCCTGAGGACTTGGTGTTGTTAAACGATGATGACTAACTATCGGATCTATCGGAGAAAACAAGAGATTGGCAAACGCATCAATCAGTTGCACAACATTGAGCAGCTTGCCATCGGGATTCTCGATACCGGTACTCCTGAACAGTTGAAGGAGGCCCTGGACTGGTATGTACAGGAGATGAATTACAGTCTGCATGTCGTAACACAAGAGGGTAGATTTGATATCCTTGCCATGCAACAAGAGTACAAGGATGTCACCTTTCTGGTATTTGCCACACACGCCTTTACCGGTGAGAAGGTTAATGCGGTTGCAAATGAGTGCCATGCAAATCTTTTCCTAATCGTGAGAAGTGATTTATTGCTCGTGAAATTCGATGGTTCCTTTCTGTTCTCTGCAATGAGTGAGGGAGATCACCCAGCAGCGTTCGCTGCGGTTATCGCAAATGCCAATCGGGAAATTATCCCCTGCCTCAGAATTCCCCGCCTTACTGGACGGGAGCTCGACCCTGATTCTGATTTTCCTTCTCCCGATCCTTCCCACATCCGTTCAACACTCTATCCCATCTCCTGCCTTGGCCTCTATGACAGGGCACTGTTTCAAAGACTGAGGGGATTTGATGAGGAGATACACAGCGAGTACTGGCAGGCCCTCGATTGGGGATTACGCTGCCACCTCTATGGGTATGATCTTGCCCTCAACAGCAATCTGATGATGCAGGTCCCTGACCGGGAGAGTGTTATCGAGGACCGTAGTGAAGCGCAGGGGTTCCAGCGTTGTTATACTAAAGCCCTGAGCGTACAGCAAATCAAGGGAAAGAATGTCGCAAAACGATACAAAGGGTATGTCGACAAGGAAGTCTATAACGATGAAGTAAAGAAGCGGATGGTATGGTTACAGAAACTCGATTTCCATACCCTGTGCAGCCAATGGCCCAAGGAGGAAGCGTGAGACGTTGTATACTGACCATTCTTTTCCTCATGGTGGCCTCTCTTGGTTTGTTCGGTGCAGCCGATCCGTTCTCCTACCCCTTGGGTACGGTGATCATTGATGCCGGCCATGGTGGGCATGACCCAGGAGCTACCAATGCATGGAGTTTTGCTGGTGGTACCATCTATGAGAAGGACCTTACCTTGGACATAGCCAAACGGCTTCATGCCTTGCTTGCAGTCTCTCACCCCCATTTACAGCTTATCATGACTCGCTCGGAAGATGTGTTCCTCTCTCTGGAAGAGCGATGCAGCATAGCCTATAAGACTCCTCTTCAACCGCAAACAAGTTCACTGTTTATTTCCATTCATGTAAACAGTGCAACGAGCAATCAAGCTACGGGGTTTGAGATCCTGACCAAGGAACAGGATAAGCGGGTAACGTTGCTTGATGAGTCCACCCCGATTGAGAATATCCCACTCTATGCTGCTCACTCCCAGCTCTCCTTGAACCGGCTGCTCAATCAGCGGAATCTGGTGGTTGCCTCTCTCTTCGAGCAAGCACTGAACGGTTCCTTGGTGACCAATCGTAATCGTGGGATAAAGGAACGTGATCTATGGGTACTCAATGGCTCCAGAATGCCTGCCGTATTGGTAGAGGTTGGCTTTCTTTCCAATGAAGAGGATGCGAGAAACCTGGTGTCTCCCCAATGGAGGCAAAGAATGGCCCAGATCTTGGCCCAAGCAGTAGAAGAATGCTTGTAGGAGGTAGTCATGGGTATTGGAGTAGGGCGAAAGTCTCTCTACAAGGCTAAAGAGACTCCTTCCTTGGTTATTGTTCCCTCAGTTCCGTATCTGATCATAGATGGTGAGGGAAACTCGAACGAAGATGAGTATACTCGTTCCACCCGGTTGCTTTTTTCCTTGCATGACCTTCTTTGTGAACGAACTGGAGTAGTGGAGAACCCTGTCTTGGAGTGTATCTGGACAGCAAGGGAAATTGAGAATCGCGAGCCTTGGAGTTGGTCGGCAATGATAGGGGAGCCACACGGGATGACAGATTCCTTGTTCAAGGAAGTAAGGGATGAGTTGGCCTTCAAGCAAGGCATTCCTACTCTTGATATCTACCGTTCCAATATTGAGGATGGTCTCTGTGTCACACTCCTGCATACCGGCCCTTTCAGCTTTGAAGGAAAAAGCTTCCAGATGATGGAAGCCTATTGCAAGGAGCAAAATCTGACTCGTCGGGGTCGATCTCATCGTGAGATTTACCTCGATCCTCCAAGGAGGCGAAGGGATGATTTAAAAACCATCCTCCGTCTCCCAGTGAGGGAATTATAGCCCTTCCTTGGTTTTCTTTCTTTGGGCAACCAAGAGATCCATCTTCAGTTTCTTCAGCTTGGAAGAGAGACTGACTTTGTAGATATGTGGGTTGATCTGTCGTAAGTAGCTCTTATGGAACGTTCCAAGTTCCTTCTGCACATACCTCTGGATCTCCTGGAGGCTTGGTTTCTCCCCAATTCTCTTACCATTTTCCATCTGTTTGTTGATCAATGGTTTCAGATGGGAGTATCTACCACTCTGCATCTCAAAGAAGTCAGCCTCAGCAAATGGATGGTAGAAAACATACTTTTTCCCGAGGGTGATCTTTTCCTTATCCAGTGTGATCAGGTCAGCAATGGAACCAGCCTCGTCATCACTGAAGCGGTAGACTTGCTTGATACCGGGGTTGGTGGTCTTCTCGAAACTATTGGAAATCTTCATGGTTGGTATGAAAACTCCATCATCTCCTTGCTTTGCAGCAAGTTTATACACCCCATTCAAGGAGGACTGTGAACCACCGGTGACCAGATGTGTCCCAATTCCCCAGCTGTCGATGGGAACCCCATCTAGAACCAGGGTTTGGACAATTGCCTCAGTCAGGTCGTTTGATACCACGATGGTTGCATCTTCAAGTCCTGCTGCATCAAGGCGTTTTCTGATAACCCGAGGAAGGTAGGAGAGGTCACCACTGTCGATTCTTACCCCAATCTTCTTTCCTTTTTGCTTCTGTTCCAATCCAACGATGATGGCATTGTCGATACCGGAACCAAGCGTATCATAGGTGTCGATCAAGAGCACCGTATTGTCGGGATAGAGCTCTGCGTAGGCACGGAAGGACTCCAGTTCGCTAGAGAAACTCATGATCCATGAGTGGGCCATGGTACCTGCAACCGGGATGTTGTACTGCTTTCCTGCAAGGGTATTGCTGGTGACCTGGCAGCCACCAATGAATGCAGCCCTGCTGGCTGAAAGCGCACCATCACTTCCTTGTGCTCTTCTCAGGCCGAACTCCATCAGGAGTCCCTGCTTGCTTGCAAGAGACATTCTGGAGGCTTTTGTAGCAATAAGGCTCTGGAAGTTGAGGGTGTTGAGCAACAACCCCTCGATCAACTGTGCTTCGATCAGGTCGGTATGGATGCGGAGCAGCGGCTCTCCAGGAAAGACCACCGTACCTTCTTCCATGGCATACAGGTCCCCTTTAAAGCGATAGTCTGCCAGATAGGCGAGAAAGTCAGGGGTGAACTTACCCAGGCTTTCAAGATACGCGATATCCTCTTCACTGAAGCATAGTGATTCAAGCTTGTCTATCAATTCATGGAGACCTGCGAAGACCACATACCCTCCATCAAAGGGGTTTGTTCGATAGAACATATCGAAGACTACATTTGGGTTATGCTTGTTCGAGAAGTAGCCCTGCATCATGGTCAATTCATAGAAGTCGGTTGTAAGTGCGCTGATCTGCATCCTTCCGTCCTTGTTAGCGTGCCTCTATCTTGGAGAAACCTGTATAGGGGACCAAGATGGGGGGGATCGTGATAGATCCATCTTCATTCTGGAAATTTTCCAAGACGGCAACCATTGCCCTGCTTAGTGCAATGGCTGTCCCGTTGAGCATATGAGGAAACTGTGTTTTTCCCTCTTCGTCCTTGTAGCGAATCGCCAATGAACGTGCCTGGTAATCGGTGCAGTTGCTGGTGGAGGTAACCTCACCATATTCACCATCCTCTCCACGACCTGGCATCCATGCTTCAATATCGAACTTCCGATAGGCTGGGGCACCAAGATCACCAGTGCAGGTATCAACTACACGGTAGGCTACGCCAAGTCCATTGAAAATCTCTTCCTCGATTGCAAGCAGTTCGTCATGGAATGCCTCAGACTCCTCACTTGTACAGTAAATGAACATCTCAAGCTTCGAGAACTGGTGAACCCGATAGAGTCCCTTTGAATACTGTCCAGCACCTCCAGCTTCCCTGCGGAAGCAATGGGAGAGACCTGCCATCTTGATCGGTAGCTGTTCCTTGGAAAGAATCTGGTTGGCATAGTAGCCGCCAAGGGTAATCTCGGCAGTTCCTACCAGGCAGGTGTCAGTATTTTCAATGGTATAGATGTTGCTCTCTTCCCCTCTTGGATTGAATCCAATGCCCTGGAGAATCTCCTCCTTGGCAATATCGGGGGTAATGAAGGGGGTGAATCCCTTCTTGATCAGGATATCCATTGCATATCGTTCCAAGGCCATCTGCAGAATGACTGCTTCCCTCTTCAGGTAGTAGAACTTGGGTCCACTTACCCTTGTTGCTGTATCGAAATCGATCAAATCGAGCCGTTCAGCAAGCTGGACATGGTCCAGAGGCTTGAAGGAGAACTGGGGTGGGGTACCGACGAACTTGATTGCTGTATTGTCCTTGTCTTCCTTCCCGACCGGGGCGGCGGGGTGGGCATAGTTGGGAATTGTCCTTGCAAGTTTCTGGAACTCTTCCTCAACCTGGGTAAGGCTGCCCTCAATCTCAGCAATTGCTTCTTTCAGCGACTTGCCTTCTGCAATCAGGCTGCTGCGGGTATCAGCATCCAGCTTGCCTTTCATTTTCTTGGCATTTTCGTTTCTCTTGGAACGGAGTTCCTCAACCTGCTGCAGCAGTGCAGAGCGTTTTTCCTGCAAATCAATGATGGCATCAATATCCACCTGCATGTTTCTTACAGCAATGTTGTTTGCTATTTCGTCTCGTCTGCTTTTTAGTTCTTTCAAATCTATCATACTGATTCCTTCTTCCTTTCAGAATTACTTATTTCCCCTGATTGGCCGCTTTTGCCTCAAGCATTTTTGACTTCTCACTCGATGCCTCGACAGCACGCATGACCAAGCCCTCAAACCCTCCCTGGGCGAGTGCTTTCATGCCCTCAATGGTGGTTCCTCCTGCCGAACAAACTCGCGTTGCCAGGTCCACTGGATTTGCCTTTGTTGCGTCGATCAAGGAGGTAGCACTCTTCATGGTGTCACTAGCTATCTTCAGCGCCTCTGGATAGGCAATCCCTTGCGCTACTCCCCCCATTGCAAGTCCATGCAGGAACGAGAATACATAGGCGATGGCTGATCCGCTGATCCCGATAAAGGCTGAGAACTGGGACTCTGGTAGAAGGAAGGCAGAGCCAAAGGAGGAAGCAACATGGAGGGAGTCTTCACGGAGGGACGAGGAACAACCCTCAGCTGGAGCTACAGCGGTCACAGCAGATCCATACTGTGCTGCAATGTTTGGCATGAACCGTACTATCTCATCAGTGGCAAGTTGCTCGGCAAGTACCGAGAGGGGAATGCCTGCTGCAATGGAAATCCATCGTTTCTTGTCACTACCCAATGCTCTCAGTTCTGGATAGAGCGTAGAGAGAATCTGGGGTTTTACTGCAATGAGTATGGTATTGCATGTACTCAAGAGTGCTCCGAGAGATTCTGCCACTGAAATGGTTTCCTTGCTTGATGCAAGTTGCTTGGCTTTCAGTGCATCACTGTCATATACCAAGACTTCCATTTGCAGGCTCCCTGCGATTGCTCCACCCATGTTTCCACATCCAATGATGCCGATACTATCCATGCTCAGGCCTCCCATGTAAGTCTATGTAACGTTCCTGTCCCTTGTAGGAAGGGAAAGGATTGCTGTCGTAGGTATTCATATGTTGCGATTGCTACACTGTTTGAGAGATTCAGGCTTCGTGCCTCTTCCCTCATGGGGATTCTCACACAACGTTGTTTGTTTTTGACAAGCAGTGATTCGCTGATACCAGCGCTCTCCTTGCCGAAGACTAGATAGGTCTCTTCAGGGTAGGTGACCTCGCAATAGGTTCTTGGAGCTTTTGTGGTGAAGTAGTACAACGGTTTCTCTTGGTGTGCTGCCAGGAAAGCTTCAATGCTGGGATGTTCAACCATCGTAAGCAATGGCCAATAATCCAACCCGGCACG
>NZ_JAEKNT010000356.1 GCF_016406725.1 Sphaerochaeta sp. S2
CTTCACAACACGGCACCTTTTTTCCTTTCCAAGGCACTCTATCTTCACCTTGCAGAACGTGGAGGCACAGGGTCGGTCGTCAACATGGTCGATACCAAGATTGAGGCCCCCACTGCAAGCCGCAGCGCATACTATATCTCCAAGGGGGCCTTGTTGGCTCAGACCAAAACCTTGGCGGTGGCCCTTGGACCGACGTTACGGGTGAATGCAATCTCACCGGGAGCAGTACTCAGTAATGGTGATGATACCTACTTTGCAAGGATGGCAGAGCGACTCCCGCTCAAGCACACCGGCTCGGCCCTTGATATTGTACAAGCAGTAGCTTATTTACTCCGTGCTGCCTTCGTTACGGGCATGGAACTTGCGGTCGACGGAGGACAGAGACTTTTGTAGTTTAGGTGAAGATGGTCCTATGGTACTTGCCCTTGATGTGATTCAATACGATAGTTAGGGGTATTACTAATAGCTATAGAAGGAGTGCATATTCATGCATAATCGAAGAATACGAGGAATGGTTCTTTGCTTGGTACTCATTATTGGAACCACCTCCGCCTTCTCCCAGTCACTGGAGGATATCGTTTCCAGGGCACTTGGAGAGAGTACCCAGATGCAGGACTTGGAAATTACCAAGAACAACGCACTATTGGACCAGAGCATTTCACAAGCAGAAGATGATGTAGGTATTACGGTCAGTAGTGGAGAGCTAAGTGTTACCTATAATCCTACCACTAATGCATATGAGTTTGAGAATTTGGGAGGAGTGAGTGCTTCCTTCTTGCTTCCTGATGATGGAGAGACCACCATCTCCGTTTCCACAGGGACGATGGGTTATTTGCCCAATGGGAGTGCTTTTGCCATCTCCCCCAAGGTTTCAGCGAGTCACACCCTTACCTATGGCTATACCACCGATAATCGAGAAAGCCTAGCAAACAGGCAGACTGAGGTATTGGCTACCAGCTCCTATGAGAGCAGTAAGCTGACCTTTGCCAATACCATCTATAAACAGATCAGCAGTTTGTTGGAGAATGAGAAGTCAATCAAGCAGACCGAAAAACAAATAGAAGACCTCCGCCTAGACCTTGAGCAGAACCTCTCACTGAAGCTCATCAGAGAGGGAAGCCTTACCCATGAGACACAGAAGCAGGCAATAGCATCCCAAGAGGCAACGCTCTCGGGTTTACAGGCCTCACGTGAGCTCTTACTGAGGCAGTACGCCACCTTAACCGGCTCCACATGGGAAGGAGTGGACTCAATTCCTGAACCGGTACTCGATTTCTCCAGCAATGAAGAGGGGAACAGCAATGTGCTTATGCAATCTCTTGCCCTTTCCATGGCAAAAGAGGACCTGGCGCTGAAGATGGCTGAGTTTGAGAACAAGAGTCTGAAACTAAGTGGTGGTATTGCTACATCCACCATTGATACGGTTTTTAATAATAATAAGGGGGATATTAATACCGTTACCCCAGAAATCTCTGCTACCTTGGCCGGCAAGCAGTTCTCTATGACAGGCAAGGTGGAAGGGACCTATGATATTTCTAAAAATGACTTTACTCCTACCGTGAGTATCAGTGGATCATGGAGTAACAATCCTACCTCCACCACCGACTCTCTGACGGTACAGAAGTTGCAGAACGAGGTTTTACTTGCTGAGATAGCATATGCCAATGCCAAGAATGATTACCAGCAGAGTGTAACTTCGCTCGAGAATAGGATAGCCTCCTGGAACCTCAGCTATATGTTGCTGGGCCAGACGATGGATTATCACCAGCAAGTGTTGGAGCAGCAACAGGACCTGGCTGAGCGTGGCCTTGCCACCAAGAGCGAGGTGGATGATGCAGCTTTTACGGTGGAGATGGATGCCTATGACTTGGCTGTCACGCTCCTATCAGGCTTGCAGTTAGAAAACGAAATTCGCATCTTGCAGATATAAGGGAGAAGCATTCCATGCAAAAGCAGTCCAATGAAATGAATACTGAACACCAAGTCAGAAACCAACTGAGAAAAAAACTCCGTGTAAAACGGGTCAAACGATTGATAACTACCTTTGTCGTTCTGGGCCTAATCATTTTCAGCCTCTTTCTCTACACCTTCTACAACAAAAACGGAAGAATGCCTTGGGCCGAAGTTAAAGCCCCGGTAAGTGCCATTAAAGAAGTTGAGGCAAAAGTATACGAGAATACCTTCACCTCCACGATTGATCTCTCAGGCTATGTTGAACCGAATGACATCCAGAAAGTGATTCTCAGAGCAACAGGAACGGTAACCGATGTATTCGTGGAGGAAGGAGATGTGGTCAAGAAAGGCGACGTACTTATCGCCATTGATGACACCAGCCAGAAGTATGAAGTTGCAAACCTTGAAGCAGAACTGGAAAGGGCAAAACTGGTCGGTAGCGACCGTGAGGTTGAGCTGACCGAGCTGAGATTGCAATCCGCGCAGAATCGGTTGGACTACACCAAGGCATATGCAAATTTTGATGGGGTGGTGGCAGAGGTCAATGTCAGCCAAGGTGATTATTTCGATGCAGGTGCCAGTGCAATGACCATCATCGACCGCTCTGCTCTTAAGGCAACGGTCGAAATTGATGAGATTGATATGCAGTATGTACAGCTTGGTCAGACTGCTACGCTCTATTTTGATTCCTATCCATCATCGCCGGTAGAGGCAGAGGTTACCTATATCCCAATGCTTGGAAGATATACCAACCAAGGGATCGGGGTAATGGATGTGGAACTTACCATCTCTGATCCTCCGTCTCAGATTGCCCCAGGCTTCACCTTTGAAGGCTCGATTGCAAGTGAGGGAGAAACCACATTGGTTCTGCTCCCCCAGAGTGCTGTGACAAGTAGCCGTGGTGCCAGCTATGTTACCAAGAAATTGGAGGATGGAAGTACCACCACTGTTCCTGTTACGGTGAAGTACCTGGGTGAGGGGATCAGCCAGCTTCTCAGTGGTGACCTCAAGGTAGGTGATACCCTGATTATCAAGAAGACTGATACCAGTGCATCCGCCCTGGTCACCATGACAGGACCTGGTGGTGGCATGGGTGGAGGGCCAATGCGGTGATAGAGATGGAACAGAATGTAATACATCTTGAGGATGTCAGACGCTACTATGTCATGGGAGATTTCATCGTGAAAGCCCTTGATGGGGTAACCCTATCCATCAAGAAGGGAGAGTTTACCTCGATCATGGGTCCCTCAGGAAGTGGAAAGTCAACCATGATGAACCTTATCGGCTGTCTCGATACTCCAACCAGTGGCCTGATCGACATTGATGGTGAAAATACCGCCGGCTTGAATGAAACTGAGTTGGCGTATATCAGAAACCGAAAAGTGGGTTTTGTTTTCCAGCAGTTCAACCTGCTGGGAAAGCTGACAGCCCTTGAGAATGTGGTAACCCCGCTTCTTTATGCTGGCATGGGAGTACGTGAACGTAAGCAAAAGGCTGCTGATGCGCTAGAGCGGGTTGGCCTTGCAGACCGTATGTACCACCGCCCCAATGAACTCTCAGGTGGTCAGAAGCAGCGGGTGGCAGTGGCTCGTGCCTTAGTGAACAACCCTACCATCCTGCTTGCGGATGAACCCACCGGTGCACTGGACAGCAAGACCGGAAGCCAGATCATGGAACTCTTTGAGGAGTTGAATGCTGAAGGCAGGACGGTCATCCTCGTTACCCACGACAGGGAACTGGGAATGCGATGCCATCGACAGATACACCTGCGCGATGGGAAACTGGAGGAAGGCTATGCTGTTTGAGAACATAAAACTTGCATTCTCAGCAATGCGTGGCAGTAAAATGCGAACCGCTCTCTCTCTGTTGGGTATCGTTATCGGGGTAGCTTCGGTTGTAGCTATCCTGACCATTGGACAGAGTGCATCAACGAGTATTACCGACAGCATCGCCGTAGGTGGCTTGGATATGATTACCGTATATCCCTCCTATGCGCAACGCTCAACGGGAACGTTTGATGAGGAGTTCAGCGATACCCTGCTAAGGGATATCGAGGGATTGACCACCGTGCTTCCCCAAAACAACAGCAATGCTCAGATCCGAAGCGGGCAGGAGTCCATCAATGCATCGGTTTCAGGGGTGCTCTCAAGCTATGGAGCGGTGCTTAATCTGGAGTATGCCGAGGGTGGTTTCTTCGAGTCGATGGACAACATCAACTATCGTCAGGTTATTGTGCTTGGTTCTGATATTGCTGAGGAGTTGTTCCCAGACCAGAGTGCCGTCGGCCAGTATGTAAGTGTGTTCCGAAACCAGGCAAAGAGCTATCTGGTGGTTGGAGTTCTCGAGAGCAAGGATGCTACCTTCAACCTCTCCTATGACAACACGGTGTTTATTCCTTATAACACCTATGGACAGCGTTTCACCAGGACTTCCGGGGTGGGAGCGTATGTCCTGAAAGTCCAGGATGGGTATGATACCATCGAGGTTTCTGACAGGGTAACCGAATACCTTGATGGTATTGTGGGAAGTGATGGTTACAATATCTTCAGCCCAGCTAGTTTGGCAGATATGGCAAACGAGATAACTGGAACCTTCAGTGCATTCCTGGCTGCTATAGCCGCCATCAGTCTCTTGGTTGGAGGGATCGGGATCATGAATATCATGCTGGTATCCGTTGCAGAACGTACCAAGGAGATTGGCATTCGTAAGGCTTTGGGAGCGAGTCCCAACGTCATTCGTGGGCAGTTCATCTGTGAAGCGCTCACGCTGACCATCATTGGAGGATTGCTGGGTATCGCACTGGGGGCCTTGATCAGCTACGGGGTGACCAATGTAATGGATTGGTCGTTGCATTTATCGTATACCTCGGTCATACTGGCGTTGGGTTTTTCCATGTTTGTCGGTGTCTTCTTTGGGTGGTATCCAGCAATGAAAGCCTCCCGTCTTGACCCGATTGATGCCCTTAATTACGAATAGGATTCTCGGGGGAGTATACGCTTGACTGTTAAGAAAACCAGGTGGATGATCGTTGATGGAAAGGAACCTTTCATCGTCATCACCTCGCTCGCATTCGCCTTCATTGTCTTGATCGCTCTGGTGATATTTCTCACCTCAGCTATTCTTGACCGCGAAGAGTTAAGGATGCAGAGTGAGGCTGAGCGGGCGTTCAACTCGGTTTTCCTTGCTTTACAGGATAGCACCAATAAGGCTTTGCAGGCCATGCAGGACGAAAATGTCTCTGGTATTGGTGTGTACAACTCCTTGGGAAGAAAGGTGCTGAGCCTGGGCAATGTCCCGATGACAATACCCTTGGATCGCTTCGATTCTCGCGGTTCTCTGCCCAAGGACGGTTCAAATACGGGGACCGCAACCTTCAATAGAGAGACGGGGATGATAGAATATATCCGATTCAGCCGGCTTACCATCCTCCTGGACACTGGTGAGCTTACCCTTACCGAGAATGGATTGCTTCCAGCTCCCCTCGACTTCCCTGATGTTCTGTATCTCCACTTTGATGGGCAGAACTATAACCACCGGGTAATGGTCATCATGGTTATCGGCATAATCTCCAGCATGACCTTGATGGGTCTTTTCTTGTTGGTACTCTCCATCTACCGGAACAACCGTCGATATCGGGAGACCATTGCAAAGCAAGAGAGCCTGGTGAATCTTGGCCAGGCGGCAAGGACCCTTACCCACGAGATCAAGAACCCTCTCAGTGCCATTACCATACAGCTTGCTCTGCTCAAGAAGACACTTCCTGCAAAACATGCCGGGGATCTGAAGCTCATTGAACAGGAGATCAGAAGGCTTACCCAGCTTACGAACAAAGTCAGTGACTTTCTTCGCAACCCATTGGGCAAGCCAGTTGTGGTTGATCTGAATGAGCTGTTCAACTCTTTGGTGATGAGGTTTGACAAACCCATTCGATTCTCGAGTGGCTCTCCGCAACAGATTGTCATCGATGTGGACAGAGCACGCTCAGTATTTGAGAATCTCCTGAAGAATGCCGTTGAGAGCAGCAATACCCGTGATCCACAGGTAGAGGTGCGAATAACCACCGATAAGCGAAATTTTGTCCATATATATGTCATGGACCGTGGGGATGGTATCAGGGTAGAGGATTCCAAGAAGATTTTTGACCCCTTCTTCACCACAAAGATCCATGGCTCAGGGATTGGACTTTCCATCAGCCAACAGTTTGTGAAGGCAAGGGGAGGAAATATACGGCTCTATCCACGTGATGGGGGTGGTACGGTTGCCGAAGTAGTACTGCCTAAGTCCATCCATACGGCCAAATTGATGGGAGTAACGAGAAAATGAAGATCCTCATTGTTGATGATGAACCAAATATCCGGGATTTGATGCAGCAATACCTCAAACTCGACGGTATAGAAAGTGATTGTGCAGAGAATGGTCTCTCGGCACAACGAATGCTTCGAGAAGAGGCCTATGATGCTGCGCTTATCGATCTGAAAATGCCCGGAATGGATGGTCTCTCCCTGATCAGCTGGATCAGGGGAGAAGGGTTTCGCATGCCGATCATCATGGTCAGCGCCCATGGTGAGATTACCGATGCGGTCTCTGCCCTGAAAACCGGGGCCCAAGACTACATTGTAAAACCTTTCGATCCCGAGGAGTTGACCATTCGTTTGAAGAAACTTGTGGATGCACAACACCTGAGGAACTTGGTCGAGAGTGAGACACGAAACAATCGTGAGGATGATAAGCAGATTTTCGTAGGAGAGAGTTCCTCGATCAAGAAAATCAAGGAAGTTATCACCAAGATAGGTGATACTACCTCAACTGTTCTTATAACCGGGGAGAGTGGGACAGGAAAGGAAGTGGTGGCTCGCGAGATTCATGCTACAAGCCCGGTCAAAGGTGGACCCTTTGTAGCCATCAATATTGGGGGAGTCCCTGAGAACCTGCTTGAAAGCGAACTCTTTGGTTACGAGAAGGGTGCCTTCACCGGTGCTGCAACACGCAAGACAGGAATGTTTGAACTGGCAAGTGGGGGGACCCTTTTCCTGGACGAGATCGGCGATATGCCGCTCGCTCTGCAGGTAAAGATACTCAGGGTCCTGCAGGACCGCAGGATCAGCCGGCTCGGTGGTACAGAGGCAATACCCATCAATGCAAGAATTATTGCGGCAACCAACAAGGATCTGGAACAACAGGTCAGGGAAGGGGTATTTCGTGAGGACCTGTTCTATCGGCTTAATGTGGTTCGCATTGTCATACCGCCATTGAGGGACCGAAGGGAAGATATTCCCTTGCTCGCTGCAGGGATCCTTAGGCGGTTCAACCGCCAGATGGGCCACAAGGTAACCGGGTTCTCCGCAGATGCATTGCAACTGCTTTGCGAGCATGACTTCTTTGGGAACGTCAGGGAGCTGGAGAATATTCTCGAGCGAGCAGTGATTTTCACCAGTGGAGAGGAGATCCAGTGTGATGACCTTGATCTGAGGGGATCGGTCTCCCTCCATACCCAGACCAAGGATGAACCTTCAGCAATACCAGCAGAGGCAAAGAGTCTCAAGGATGTAGAAGTCGACGCAATCATCAGGGCTCTCCATCGTTGGGAGGGAAACCGCACACGAGCAGCCCAAGAGCTTGGCATCAGCCGCAGGACCCTGATCAACAAGATTGCTGAATATGATTTGAATTTATAAGGAGCGAAAGAGGTGAGTGCATTACCTACCTGGGATTTGGATCCCATCTATCCTGGCTGTAACAGCAAGGAATTTCAACATGACCTGCAATGGGTGGTTACCGCTTCTACAGAGCTTGAAGCAAGCTTTGTAGATACTAAAAAGGATTTGAAAGAGCTCATTTCTACCTATGAGCTGATCCTTGATTACCTGGAGAACCTCGATGCCTATAGTGCAGCATGCCTTACTACCGATACTGCGAATGAGGAGTATATGAAGGCAGTTTCCCAGACTGAGGAAGCTTCCTTGGTGGTTCAGCATATGCAAGTTGCCTTTCTCAATTTTCTTGCCACCAGAGCAGAAGGAATAG
>NZ_JAEKNT010000357.1 GCF_016406725.1 Sphaerochaeta sp. S2
AAGCGCAGTTAGCAGTGCAAAACGGTGTGACGAAGGTGAAAAGATTGAAGGTTTTGCGGCTTATGAAGCAGGCTTAATCCCTTTTAGGAAGGTATAATGGTTTGGCTGAAGAGTGAGGAAATATATGTGGTGCCTGATCAGAAGTCTTAATCCCTTTTAGCAGGACATAACATCTTGTCGTCTTCACGTTGGCTAACAAGATTTAGGGAAAAGCTAAAGGTCTTAATCCCTTTTAGCAGGTCATATCGTTTAGACCGAGAAAGGCAAGGGAGCATAAACCATTGTATCATAAGTCTTAATCCCTTTTAGCAGGTCATATCGTTTAGACTGTCACCCTTGTATTTATTGGTATTGAAATAGATTGCAACATGATTTTCGCGAAGTTCATCAGCATTCTTACTAAACTGGGATAACTGTCCCATCTCTTTGAGATTGCTGTACTCCTAATTTCTGTCATAGTTAATAATTCCTCCTTCTCGCGAACCCTACGCTATTTTATGTAAAAAAGCAGAATCCTGAGGTTCGCGTTTCACAAAATCTTGTGAGGTAACGTATCAACCTTTATATCGGATCCTTTTCCGATTTTAATTTCTTTCTGAAGGTCAGTTGAACACCTCGGAATGAGCAAGATATAATCCTTCGCTTGGTCTATCAGTTCTCTTAGTCTATGCTTGATTATTATATCATAGCCTTCTTCCCAATTACATTCAAATAACGATTTCTGCACACGAACCCCTTCTGATTCCAAGAATTTGGCAACCTTTTTTAACCGTTTGGGATCTGCAATATCATATAATATTAAAAAGTCACGTTTCATATGATTCTGAAATCCTCCAACACTTGGAAAGCCCCATCCCCGATGCTGCTGACTTTGCTCTGGCAAGCATCACAAGTACCATACATGAAGATTGAATCCTTATGTACATTCATTATATCTTTGATTTCATTCAACAACTCTATGGCTTTGACATAGTCAAAGTCGCAAATAAAAAAAGATCGTTGTATTCTTATCCCCTTCTGTTTCAAGACTTTTGCAATTGTTCTGAGTCTCTTTGCGTTGGAAATATCATAGCAGTACATATATCTCATGAAATCACGACCGGTTTGTAAGCTTCCTCCAGCCCCATGATATACCGCTTGTACATTTTCACCTGTTCATGCATTATCCTTTTGTAATTAATGCGTTTACCCAAGGGTTCATACAAGTGTTCCTCCTGTATCTTACGTTCAAATTGCACAACGACTTTGCGAATTCCCTCTTGTGTTAATAAAACAGCTTTTTCGAACTCTCCCGGAATATCCCTTCTCTCTAAATCGGTATCAACCTCAGCACATTCTTCTCTTGATTCCTCTGTATTACAAACAGTCCTAAAGTCACCTTTGTTCAACACCCCCATGTTGAACATTGCACAGGTCAATGTATCGACCAATGGAGTCCTGTATTCCTCTATTAAATCGAAAACCAGTGATTTGCGGCCATATGAGAGTGCATGCAATATCCCAACTGAATTATCTAAACCCTCGGAGACGATGAGAGCATCGACTCGATATGCAAGTAATGTATAAAGGAAACTGAGCACAGCATTCATTGGATCTCTTGGGGGATTTTTGTTTCTCCCTTTGAACATAACCCATTCAGGAGTTATATTTTTTCCCAAAACAGAGAAAAAGAGTGTGGCAGCGAACCCTTCATACCCACGAATTTCATCGATTGTTGATGCCTTTTCGAGTTTTCCGAGTATTGAAGCCAACTTTTGTACTTGTTGTGTAATGAAATCATCTTTCTCTAGTTTCCTTCCTATCCTTTGCATGAAGAGGTACTCATTCCTGAGTTTTCCCCTTACAATTGATTTTGCTATAGTTGTACAGAAACCATCGTCATGCAAAGTATCATATTGCTTTTGGCGAAGGAAAACATTTTTAGCATCCTCGAATGCCAATTTCCCATCATACCTTCCGTTTTTAGAGACAAAGACGGTCTCTATCGAATGTTTCATCAGTAATCGAAGCGCCTGTCCTGAAATTTCAACTGTTCCAATGATGATTAGCTGGTCAATGGTATGCAATGGTAGCGTCGTTTTTGTCCCGTCATAATCACGAACTACCAAGGCTTCGCCTTCCTTTGACATCTTCCCATTACTCGATACCAGATAGACTGTACCCATGATGACCTTCCTTATTATATTGGATATAGC
>NZ_JAEKNT010000358.1 GCF_016406725.1 Sphaerochaeta sp. S2
CCGGTGCATGGACGGGAACCCTTGGTTCCTGGATTTTGGGCCTTGACAAGCGCAAGACCATGATGGCAGTATTCGGCGGAGTTATTGTCTCTGGCCTGATCGTAACCAGCTTGGTTGTCCTTGGGGTCGGAATCGATTCGGTATTCATTAAACGAATCTGAGGAACCATGCAATTCAATTTAGAAAAAGAGCTCAACCCTGAGCAGTGCAAAGCTGCATCCACTTTGCACGGCCCCCTGCTTGTTATAGCCGGAGCCGGTAGTGGAAAGACAAGAATGCTGACCTTTCGTATCGCGCATATGTTGGAGAAAGGAATCAATGAACACTCCATCCTTGCACTGACCTTTACCAATAAGGCAGCAAAGGAGATGGCTCAGCGCGTGCGCGCCCTTACTGGCCTGCCATTGAAGAAACTTACCACGACCACTTTCCATGCTTTTGGCATGGGAGTTCTCAAGCAGTACATCCAGCATCTGGGGTTCAAGAATAATTTCACTGTCTATGATACCAATGACAGGAAAGCCTTGATGAAGGAAGTCATTCAGAATCTTGATTATGTAGTCGAGAGCTTTGACTTGTTTGAGCTTTCATCGTTGTTCAGTGATATCAAGACAAAGCGCAAGGTCTTTGGCCCCAATGCCTCAGACAAGATCAGGAATCTCTACTACGAATACGAGAAGCACCTCAAGGCATACAATGCTGTCGACTTTGATGACCTGATCATGAAACCCCTTGAATTGTTTGACAAGCATCCTGAAATCTTGGATGAACTTAGGGCACGATACAGCCATATTCTTGTGGATGAGTTCCAGGACACATCCCTGTCCCAGTATCGCATGGTAGAGCTCCTCGCACAGGAGAGCCGCAATTTGTGTGTGGTTGGTGATGACGACCAGAGTATTTACAGCTGGCGAGGTGCAAACTACGAGAACCTGGTGATGTTTGAACGTGAATTCCCTGAGCGTCTGGAGGTGAAGCTCGAGCGCAACTACCGTTCCACTGGAAATATCCTCGAGGCAGCAAACCGCCTAATCGTAAACAACCAGATGAGGAAGGACAAGAAGCTCTGGACTGATAGTGGCAAAGGTTCTTCCATCCGGCTTATCCACCCTGCCCATGACGAGGATGAGGCTTCAACCATTGCAGATGAGATTCTCATGATCCACAAGAAAGAGGACCGTCCATTCAGTGATTTCGGTGTACTGGTGAGAACCAACAGCCTGATAGCCATCCTGGAGACCAAGTTCACTGAACGGGGTATTCCTTCCCAGGTGACCGGTGGGCAGAGTTTCTTCGACCGGAAGGAGATCAGGGACATTGTAAGTTACCTGAAGGTAATTGCAAACCAGGATGATGATATCAACCTGCTCAGGATCGTCAACACTCCTAGGAGGGGAATCGGGAGAACCACGCTCGAGAAAATGCGCAAGGTAGCTGATGACCATAAGTGTTCTCTCTTCAGCGCCCTGACCTTGATGAGCATCTCTACCGATGGACAGGTCAAAGAAGCAATGAAGCGTACGCTGAAGCGGTTTGCTGATATGATTGAGGAGTATCACTACAAGCTGTTCAATACAAACACCCAAAGGAACCAGATACTGAGGACCTTGATCGAGGAGATAGGATACAAGCAGCATATCGAGGCGGAACATCCTGACAATGAAGCCTTTGCAGCGTATAAAATGAAAGGTGTCAACATGCTCTGTGATATGCTCGCAAGATGGGAAAGGAACCCTGAGAACAGGAATGCTTCCATATTCGACTACCTGAACAGGATCAGTCTTGCAGGAAAAGAGAATCCTGAGGAAGAGGATGCAGGGAAGATTGCCCTGATGACCATACACGCCTCCAAGGGACTGGAGTTTGATACCGTATACCTCGCAGGGGTGGAAGATCAGTACATTCCCCATGCAAGGGCAATTGAAGAGAACCCGGCCAGTCTTGATGAGGAAAGACGACTTTTCTATGTAGCAATTACCCGAGCAAGGCGTGCGCTTATCATCAGCAGCTGTGAGAAACGCAAGCGAGGATTTGATCTGGTAACCAGTATCCCTTCACGTTTCCTTGAGGAAATTCCCAAGGAACTGTTTGATGAGGTAGATCCAAACAAGCAGCTTTCCAGTGATGAGGTAAGTGACAAGCTGAGACTGCTCAAGGAACGACTGGCATCCAGGCAGGCGAGATGATTAATCAGGGTTGGTTATGGTCACGGTTATGGTTGCTGTATAGGTACCGCTGACTTTGTTCATTACTTCTGTCTCACTGATGTCACCGATACGAATATTGCGAGTGTTCAAGACATCGGGTTGTAAGCCGGACCATGTGTAAGCTGTACCTTTTTCTATCTGCTGGTTCTCTAGATATAGATTGAAATTGATGGGAGCCCCAGAACCAATACTTGGAAAAAGTTGAAACGAGGAATTCTGAGATTGGTCAGTAAAGGTAAACTGCTGTGAATAATTGGTACCCTGTGTCCCATTCATCACTTCTATGCGGGCCTCATTTATGGTTACCTTGTTGATCCCATATGCATCACTGAGTTCAAAATTTGATTCGGGCATAAGAAAATCGATAAAGAAGCTCTCAGAGACTGGCACTTCTCCATAGAGGCTCTTGCAAAATGAGGATTCATTGAGAATTTGAATCCATCCGACGACACTAATACCATTGATTAAGAGGAGCGAACCGTCCAATCAAGGGCTTCAAACGAGTAAATACGCTAGGTCGGTTGGTAAAAGAGTGCA
>NZ_JAEKNT010000359.1 GCF_016406725.1 Sphaerochaeta sp. S2
TGAGCCAGGATCAAACTCTCCGTTATAGCATTTCCGGGCCCGAGGGCCCGGCTTACTTACTTATAAGTTTTCCCTGTAATTCTCGCACGAACGTAGCTTTTCAACTATCGTTCTCATTCTTGTGAATTGACTGGGAAGCCCATCTTGGTGGTCTTCCACTGTTCCAATCTCTCTATTCTTCCCTGCGCTAATAACTTTCAATAATCATGGTAAAAACCTAATGTTTACACATCACATTTTCCCATCCCCTCATAAGGGGCGTTCTTTCAGAGTATCCGACATATTCTAATTTCGTCAAGTATCGAGCGATACTTGGTGATTTGAATCAGTCTGTGTTCTCGTTGCCGAACAAGGAGGGATACTAAACCCTAATCCACATTTTGTCCAGCACTTTTTGAAGAAATTTTTCGCTATACTTTTTGAAGAAATTTTTCGCTATTAGGCTAAGTTACCTTATTCCAAGAAATTACATTTTTATTGAGAATTTCCCATAATAGCGATATGGTATGAGGAGGCGAGGAAATGAACATGCAGAACATCAGAACAGTATTACCACAGGATATTCCCTATCTTTACTCAATAGCTCTCAAGACCGCCTTTGCAGGACTTGATGGTACCCCATATTTCAATGATCCATGGTGTGTCGGTCACTACTATGCAGCTCCCTACTTTTTTTATGAACCAGAACTCTGCTTCATAGCGCTTGATGAAAATGGGATACCCTCCGGATATATTGTAGGAACAAGTGACACTGCATCCTATACCTCCTGGCTTCAGAAAACCTGGCTGCCTCCCTTGCAGGAACACTATAACCATCAACAAGTGTTCAAGAGTGAAGCAGAAGAGAGTGTAATCAAAACACTGCTCAAAGGACCTGGACAAGGGATGTGGCAAAATCTGGGGTATCCAGCGCATCTGCATATCGACCTGCTCCCACAGTTGCAAGGCAAGGGCCTTGGGCGGAGCCTCATGGAAACCTTTATAAAAACAGTACAGGAAAAGGGTGTCCCAGGCATCCACCTTGGAGTGGATGGGAGGAACACCCGTGCATATGGTTTCTATGAGAGAATGGGATTTACCATCCTAGAACAACAGAGCTGGGGATCGGTTTTTGGGAAACAGTTGATCTAGTCAGCATCCACTCCCCATTTAATCTTCAAATACTCCAAGTCACTGGCAAGCCTGTTGATTGCATTGGTGAGCCGCTGGGCACGTTTTTCTTCAAGGTTCTTCTCTTTCCCAGCATTTTCCAAGCGCTGCACAACTGAGAGTAGGTTGGCCTCTTGCTTCTTTAGCTCTTCTAAAGCCTCATTTAGCTCACGGAAGTATGGAAGCATGATCTCTTCCATAGGCTCTGCAAGTGGCAATGACTCCTCATTGAGCAAGTCGAACCGTTCCAGAATCTTTGGTGCATATGCCTTGATACCCAGAGTTCTGGATACATAGGAAGCAAACCAAGGGGCAACTTCCTTATCCCCATGAACAATGAAGGCTCGTCTTGGCTCCTTTTTGAAGCTGGTAAGCCATTTCACCAAGCCTTCCTGGTCGGCATGCCCGCTGATACCATGCAACTCATTCACTTCACAACGTACATCAATCTGCTCACCAAAGATGGTGACATGCCTTGCTCCCTCAAGAATGGAACGTCCAAGTGTTCCACCCGCCTGATACCCACTAAAGAGAACCGTACACTCACTTCTCCACAAATTGTGCTTCAAGTGGTGTTTGATCCTTCCCGCCTCACACATGCCACTGGAGCTAATGATCACACAACTTTCCTTTCGTCTGTTCAATGCCTTGGACCCCTCTACATCAGTGATGGTTACCAGGGAGGGGAAAAGAATGGGATTGATACCCTTGTTCACCAGCTCCATGGTTTCATCATCCATATAGCCAAACAAGTTTCCCGCAAACACATGAGTTGCCTTCACCGATAGCGGGCTATCAACAAATACCGGTATCTCATGGACTGTTGGACAGAGCTTTTTCTCAATGATTACCCTCAACAAATAGAGCATCTCCTGTGTCCTACCAACCGCAAAAGCAGGGATTATTACATTACCGCCACGTTTGAAAGTCCGCTCAATGATATCTGCGAGCTCTTGCGCCCTTACCTGAGTGGGAACTGAGTTACCAACAGCATTCTCTGGTTTCTTATGTACCCGGTTTCCATAGGTGGACTCCATCACCACGAAATCAGCGGTATCAATATAGTCTGGGTCCTTGATCAAGGGCTGGTCAAAATTTCCGATATCACCTGAAAATACCAGTTTGCGATTCTCTTTTCCTTCACTGAGCCACATCTCAATGGAAGATGAACCCAGCAGGTGTCCTGCATCATTGAATCGCACCTTGATACCCTCATCGATCGTACAGACCTTCTCATAGTCGCAGGGAGAAAAGAACCCCATGGAATCCTTTGCATCCTCCACTGTATACAGAGGCTCTACACCCTTCTTGCCGGCACGCTTTGCTTTCCGGCTTTTCCACTCCGCCTCCATCTCGTGGATGTGCCCGCTGTCGGCAAGCATGATCTCACACAAGTCCACTGTTGCAGCAGTGCAGAAAATCTTACCCTCGAAGCCCTCCTTCACCAGCAGGGGAATACGTCCACTGTGGTCAATATGGGCATGAGTCAAGAACACATAATCTATGGCGTGTGCATCAAAAGGAAGATTCATCCCCGCTTCTTTCTCATCATTGCCCTGGGGGAGACCACAATCGACAAGCAAATACTTACCGTTCACCTCCACCAGCGTGCAACTACCAGTTACCTGTTGTGCTGCTCCGAAAAACGTAATATGCATAGTGAGTACCTCTCTACTACTACAATACGACTGATGTGCGTATGGCGCAATTGCTAATCAAAATCCGTTGTACCTTGTAATGCAAAGCTTGATTGGGTATCCTAATCAAAAGGGAGAAAGCCTATGGATGCAAATGTAAAAACGAATCGTACCTTGCAGGTTGAACGGACCATCAAGGCACTCAAAAAAAACAATATCGATGCCCGTTTCCTTGAAACGATGGATGAGGTTGTTCCATCTATCACGTCGCTTCTCACAAAAGGAGAAAGTGTTGCAGTTGGAGGTTCTGTGACCCTCAAGGAAACCGGCGTCCTCGATCTCCTGAGGAATGGGGACTACACCTTTTATGACCGTTACAAGCCTGGCCTAGATAAAGAGGGAATCACTGAAGTCATGCACAAGAGCTTCTTTGTTGACACCTATCTTGCCAGTGCCAATGCTGTTACAGAACATGGAGAGTTGTACTGTGTTGATGGAACCAGCAACAGGGTTGCAGCCCTGCTCTACGGCCCGAAGCAGGTAATCCTTGTTGTCTCATGGGATAAGATTGTCCCAGACCTGGTAAGTGCAATCCTTAGGGTCAAGCAGCTTGCAGCCCCTGCCAACGCCAGACGATTGAATACTGGAGCATATTGTGTGGAGAGTGGGAAATGCATCAATGCCCACTGCGATGCAAACAACCTAATGGCTCTCACCGCTGGAGCATGTGAACATACCATCTGTTCGAACTATGTGGTGTTCAGTCACCAGCAAATAGAAGGAAGAATGAAGGTTCTCATCATCGGTGAGAGCCTGGGATACTGATTTGGAGGAATGATGTCAGCAGAATTTACCTATTACGCCCCTACCCGTGTGGTGTTCGGGAAAGATACAGAGAAGCAAGTTGGAACCTTGGTCAAGGAACAGGGTTGCAAGAAGGTCCTTCTTCACTACGGCTCAGAAAGTGCAAAGCGATCAGGATTGCTCGATCGTATCAAGGCTTCTCTGGATGCAGAGCGTATCAACTACGTTGAACTTGGCGGAGTGGTTCCCAACCCACGACTCAGCAAGGTACACGAAGGTATTGAGTTGGGCAAGCGGGAGGGAGTTGATTTCCTGCTCGCAGTGGGTGGTGGTTCAGTCATCGACTCAGCCAAGGCTATTGGTTATGGCTTATACCACGGTGGAGAGGTCTGGGACTTCTACGAACAGAAGCGTCAGGTAGAAGGATGCTACCCTGTTGGTACGGTATTAACCATTGCCGCAGCAGGCAGTGAGATGAGTAGCTCATCGGTCATCACCAATGAAGAGGGAAATCTCAAGCGTGGCCTTAATCATGATTCATCACGATGCAAGTTTGCAATCATGAACCCCGAGTTGACATATACCCTACCACAATACCAGACCATGTGTGGTGCAGCGGACATCATGATGCACACGATGGAGCGTTACTTCATCGTTGGCGATACCATGGATCTGACTGACGAGATCGCAGAAGGCTTGCTTAGAACGGTAGTCAAAGCTGCACTCATCCTGAAAGATCATAATGACGATTACGATGCACGTGCAAACATCATGTGGGCCAGCAGCCTCTCGCATAATGGCTTGACTGGTGCAGGAAACACATCCCGTGGAGATTGGGCTCCTCACCAGTTGGAGCACGAGATGGGTGGCATGTTTGATGTAGCCCACGGTGCAGGACTTGCCGCCATATGGGACAGCTGGGCACGCTATGTCTATACACAGAAACCTGAGCGGTTTGCCAGGTTCGGTAGTGCCGTATTTGGCATGGAGAGAACCAACGATACCATAGCAGATGCATTGAAAGCCATTGAACAGGTCAAGACCTTCTTCAAGAGCATTTCCATGCCCACAAACTTCCGGGAATTGGGGATTGCTCCTACAGAAGAACAGATTGACGAGATGACTCTGAAAGCTACCTTCTTCGGAAAAAGAACCTTGGGTGATTTCCTCGTCTTGGGAGCAAAGGAGATCAAGGATATCTATATGGATGCCAACCAGGGTTAGGTGTCTCTCTCCCAAAGATAGAGCAACAAGTACTGTTCAAGCGTGCGGTGAGGACCTTTTCGATCAGTTTCCCGCCGCATTCTTGCCAGTGCATTTCTCCTTAGGAATGAGCGATACAACCGAACAACCGGCAAGGTGTCTTCACCAGGGCCTTCGAGTTGTTGATCTGGTCTGAGATTCAGTAGCCCAGCCGCTTCACTCCTGCTTACCAAGCGTTCCCCACTCGACCCCATCCATATCTCAAGCTTCCTCTGTTGCTCATAACTTAGAGAGAATAGGAACTCATTGAGTGCGTATACCACTTCATCCTGGCTTCCTTGTTCCTCGAGAAACACATGCCAACGCTGGTCAAGTTGCATTGATAGCTGCAACAGTTCAACGGTACCAAGCAACGTTCCAAGCACAGGCACAAGGGAGTTCCTTGCCTCCCAAAGTTGCTGCAACAATGGAGCGAACACATCAATTTCTGCTCGTGAACGATCTTCCCACATGGTAATCAGTTCATGGCTAGCCTTCCCAACCCAAGTCTCATTCCCTGAACTATCGGAAATGATAGAAATATACAGATCCTCAGCCATCAGGGAAAACAGACAGGCATGGTACTGAGTGAGTACAGCTTCCTTGTACACAGCAAGATACGATTTGTTTTCTGTAATCCTTAGAAGAAAACCATAGAGATGCAACTTGGCAATGGAAAATGAACGCCCCAGTGATGCTTTCACCGGAAGATTGATTACTTCTTCAATACCCTGATTGGTCAATTTGGAAGTCAAGGTCTGCCGATTGCGACCCTCTATAGAGATTCCCAGATCGTAGTCCAGCGAACTCGATCGTTCCACAATGCCTGCAAGGGTATGCAAATCGTCTCTCTTTGATCTCAGCAATGAAGCAAGTGATGTATCCATTGTATCGAGCACAGACTGACATGCGTCAAGCAATACCAACTCAACAGCGGAAAAAGCGCTCTTACCACTCATGTAAAAAACCTACCTACACAATGAGATATCCCACCATAGGATGGAAAGGGGGAAATGTCCAGCACCAAGAAAAAACACCCTCTTGGAGAGAGTGCTTTCCTCTGATGTTACTAAAACGGCTATTCCATGAATAGGCGTACTACCTCATCACTATCCCTGGCTTGTTCAAGCATTCGGCGAAAGACCTGGCTTGTACAGCTACGGGCAATGGAAGCAAGCAGCTCTACGTGCGCGGAAGCTTCCTTTGATGGAGCCAATACCAAGAAAAAGATTCGGCTCTTCTGGCCATCCGGCGCATCGAATTCAACGGGCAATCTGCTTATACCAACCACAAGCGAGACATGTTCCACCACATCACTCTTGGCATGTGGAATGGCTATCCCATTCCCAATGCCGGTGGAGCCAAGACTCTCCCTATCAAGGACAGCGTTCAAGACAGCTTGAAACTGCTCAGATGAATACCCTTTTGCCTTTGCCATCACTTCCACAAGTTCCGTGATCACACCCTGCTTATCGGTGTGCATGAGGGGCACTTTCACCAAATCCCTGTCCAATACATCCAGTACATTCATGCAAAGCTCCTTATGCTTCAAACTCCAGCCAGATATCGTCATCATCCCTGACTACCAGTACAGGGCAAGGGGAGGTACGCAGCATCCTGTCAGTCTCACTGGCAAGCTCCTCGCGTCGGGAACGGATATCAGTGACCCCTCCCAACACCAGCAAATCTGCCTTTGAAGACTTCAACAACTCTTTCATCACTACGTGCACAGTACCTTCCAGTTTAATCGTTTCTATGATTACTTGCTTCTGCTGGGCAAGACGGGAGGCATGCCGTAGATACCTGTCAGCATCCAATTGTAGGTCGCGTTGGTACTCATCACGTTCCACTGTCACAAATATGCCTGCCTTGACCAATTCGCTCAAGGCTCTGGTATTCACAACATACGCGGCGGTCAGTTTTGCATCGTGTTCCTTGGCCAGCTTGATGCCATACATGATTGCTGTCATCGAACTCTCTGAACCATCCTGGTACACGACGATCTGCTTAAATGGAACTCCCATGCAAACCTCCCTGTGATTTCATCGTATCATCATCTTCTGAAGTGGTCAAAGCCTGCACCGCTGCCTTGGCGTTCTCCATCCTATCCTTCACAACCTTCAGCAGGATAAAATTCTCCCGCTCCTGCTCCTCAATGCGGGAACGCATCCAGGCAATGGTCTCCTTGTTTTCAGGGATGACTATCTTCTCGAGTGCATTGACCTTTTTGATGGTCTTCTTTACTTCCTTGGCCAATCTCATGATGGATACTTTGAGCTCGGCAAGCCTTCCCATCAACTGCAATGTCGTCCGATACCGATCAATCGATAACTCACTCAAGATACTGGTATCCTCACTGCTGAAGTAGGGACTGTGGTCGGAGAAGGAGGTATCGACCTTGGGAACCGTGACCCCCATAACTCTCCTTGAGCCCAATTCAATGGAATAGTCGATATTGACGGCTCCTGCAAGATTGCCTACCCTAAGCCGGCCCATCTGCATGATTGCATCACTAAGTGATTTCTGTGCCTCACCCAATGCATGAACAACCCTACCCTCATAATCAACTGCTTGGTCCACGAGGGTCAGAAGTTCAACAATGAGTATGGACCGTTTCTGGTCCAGCAACTCATAGCCGAGCTGGGCAAACTTGAGATCTTCACTGAGTTTGAGCAAATTGCTCCGGGTAGGAGCAAGTGTGGTATTCAAGACTCCTCCTATCTGCCGTAATGTTCGGCAATCTCCTCATCGGTGAGACGCTGAAGCTCTTCTGAAGGTAGTTTTCCCAGAGCCTCCCAACCAAGATCGAGCGTCTGTTCAATACTCCTGTCCTCATCGAACCGTTGGTTTACAAATCGCTTCTCAAAGAAGTTTCCGAATTCTAGATACTGTTGGTCGAGGGTGGTCAACTCCTCTTCCCCGATAACCGAAGCAAGGTTCTGCACATCCTTGACATGGCTGTAAGAGGCAAAAAGCTGGTTGGCAAGGTGGGGATGGTCGTCCCTGGTCATGCCTTCTCCGATACCATCCTTCATCAGACGGGAGAGGGAAGGAAGACAGTTGATCGGTGGATAAATACCCCTGGCCTGCATCCCTCGCTCAAATACAATCTGTCCCTCTGTGATATAACCGGTCAAATCTGGTACCGGATGACTGATATCATCGTTGGGCATTGAGAGAATCGGCAACTGTGTTATGGAACCAGAGCGTCCGCTGATCTTCCCGGAACGTTCATAAATCTCAGCAAGATTGGAGTACAAGTAGCCTGGATACCCTTTTCTCGAGGGAATCTCACCACGCATGGTCCCAATCTCTCTCAGAGACTCACAGTAGTTGGTCATATCGGTCATAATCACCAATACTTGCTTCCCTTTGTCAAAAGCCAGATGCTCAGCAAGGGTCAACGCTGTCTTGGGGGTAATGGTTCGCTCAATGGAAGGGTCATCGGCCAAGGAGAGGAAGAGAGCAACGTTGTCCAGTACTCCGGTCTCCTCAAAGCTGTCAATGAAGAAACGGGCAACGTCATACTTGACCCCCATGGCTGCAAAGACTATGCAAAAATCCCCTTCACTTCCCCTAACTTTTGCCTGACGGGCAATCTGCGCGGCAAGTTGGTTATGGTCCAGACCGTTCCCACTGAAAATGGGGAGCTTCTGGCCTTGGATCAAGGTTGTCATTCCATCAATGACAGAAATACCGGTCTGGATGAAATCCCTGGGATACTCACGAGCTGTTGGATTGATCGGTTCCCCGTTCACATCCCGTTCAGCGAATCCGTGTACGGTCCCTGAACCGTCCCTGCTCTTGCCCAAACCGTTCATAACCCGACCAAGCATCTGCTCAGAAACCGGCAAGGTAAGGGGCTCACCCATGAATCGCATTCCCGTGCCAGGAAGTGTCAGGTTGTCAGTCCCCTCAAAGACCTGGATTACAACAACCTCATCACTGG
>NZ_JAEKNT010000360.1 GCF_016406725.1 Sphaerochaeta sp. S2
AGCCAACGGTGTGCATTCTCCCATGCACTTCTTGCCTCTTGAGCCCGTTTGGCTTCATTTTTCGCTGCATCAAGCGCTCTTTTTGCCTCTTGAAAAGCATCACTTCGTTGCTCGATCAATCTTGGCATGAGCGGATCATCAAGGACTGACTTATCCACGTTGCATTGATCAAGAAGGCCTTGGGTCTCCTTAAGCGCAGCTTTTGCTTGTTGCATTGCAGAAGTTGCCGCTTCCCACTCATGATCTCGTGTTCTCGCTTCTGATAGACTATGGACAGTCATGTGCCCAAGAACAGGATGGTACGATTTCTGCCGGGCCAGGATCTCTTCGTAGGTCTCTTTCGTAGAGAGATACTCCAGCAAGGTTTCCAGGCGGATCTTCTCTGCCGCATATCCTTCACTCTTTCTGAGCGTGTCCTGTAAATCTGAAATATTCTGCCTGAGATCCAGATTCTCAAGAATTCTTGTTTGCTGTTCCCTCACCAACCGTTGCTTTTCTTTCAGTGTCTGTACCAGTGTGTGCCGCTTCCTGGAAAAGGATTCAATGCCTCCGGCTTCCCGGACTGCCCTCTCCAGATCAACTCCGCCTTGCATTTCCTTGCGTATGGCTTCCAGAAATGCTTCGCCCACACCTTCCTTCGTCAGGAGTTCATGCAAGGGAAACCAGTAGGCATCGGCAAACGCGTCGTTTCTACCGGGAAGTGTGGTGATTAACCCGTCTGATATTCGTTTCTGCTCCAGACGGTTGGAGGAGAGGGAGAGGAACCACTCTGTCTCACCCGACTGCAATACCGCCTCAGCTTCCAGCGATGGATGTTTGGCTGGTGTAAACAGGAGTGACCAGAGGGCCTTGATTATGGTAGTCTTCCCAACCCCATTTGCCCCGGTAAGGATATTGAGCCCAGGGTGCAGTGCGGCAAGATCCCCAAAGGAGCGAACAAGGAATCCAGGAGCCTTTGAAAGCGTAAAACGAGTGAACCTGTACGAGTTTTTATGCTTCATGCTCCCTCCGCTGGGATTCCATAGCCCTGAGTAACTGAAGAACTGCCCGTTTTCCCCGTTTGACGGCCTCTTCCTGGGTAAGGGATCTCTGCCTGAGAAGATTGAACCCACTGGTATTGTAACTCTCTGTATCCAATCGTTGATAGGATACTCCCAGTTGCTGTAATGCATCGCTGTCTAGAAGCATAGAGGCAAGCAGGGCTTGCGGGCCGCTGCCCTTCACCAGTTGATTGAGATCTATCTCCAGGTCTGTTGCATCTTCGATGCGGTTCAACAACAGCACCTCCAGATCCTCGTCCTGGAATAGGAGTTCTCTCTCCCTTCCTTCAAAGGAAAAGACCTGTTGCAGGTCCAGATCAACATGCAGGTTTCCGGTGAACACCAAACTTACCGCAACCGTTCCATGGAATGCCATCTGGTCAACATAGGCACGTACCGACCTGGTAACAGCAGAGCGAAGTGATTCCATATCTTGTATGCCGGTGGTATCGACTGCACATTGTTCATACCGGTAGGGACAGAGGGGAATAAACAGTGGATCCTTCCATGTGCGGCCTTGTTCGGTTTCCAGAAGATAGGCTCCATGTGCACCTGTTTCGCTCACGTCGAGTGCAAAGGGAGAACCACAGTAGTAGACAGCAGAGTCACCCTGTCTTCCTCCTCCATGGATATGTCCAAGCATCCAAAGGGGAATACCGGTTTTCAACAAAGCATGTTCGTTGATGGGAGCATATTTGGAGTACTGCTGAGTCCAGTCAGCATGCAACAGACCAAGGGATAGCTTGGAATCATCAACCAGTGATGTATCAAAATCGGCTAGCGGGGATTCTTCCTCATGTGTACTGGGAAATGACCAACCAATGAACCGAACATCTCCGATATCATAGGACTCCCACGTTCCCTTCAAACCAAGGATCTTGATCGCTTCACTCTCTTCTGCAAGCCGGGGAAAGACGGACCAGTCATGGTTTCCCCCTACCCCTATTACTTGGATTCCTGCATTCTTGAGCGTTTCCAACCCAGAGAGGAGAGGACCATAGACGGATAGCCATGTTCTCTCATGTTCCACGACATCACCGGCCAATACCACTACATCCACGGCAAGCTCAAGCGCTTTTTGGATGATCGCATCCCAAGCAGCATGACCGGATTGTGCGAGCTCCGGTTTTCGCCCCAAATGAATGTCTGCACATGCGAGAATTCTCATTCCGCCCTCCATTGAGCGCAGTATACCATAGTTGCAGGGTTTTTACGCAGGGAGAGGGGGCAGATGCCCCCCCTCCAAAGATACTGCAACCTGAGGATCAATCTGGATAGGCACCACGCTTTACATACGTGGTATGTAACAGCTGGTGACTCAGATGACCCAGAGGCTGCTCTAGGAATGAGGTATAGAGTTCCTGGATGGACGGATTCTCATGGGATTTGCGTATCGGCATGCCACGGTCTTCCTCATAGATGGACATTGCACGCTTTCTCCTGATCTCCTTGGTTGAAGGAATCGGTTGTCCTCCTCCCCCCAGACATCCATCAGGACAGGTCATCACTTCTATGAATGCATAGGGACTCTTGCCTTCCTGGATCTGGTCCAGGAGGACCCGAGCATTTGCCAGGGTATTGGCTACTGCAACCTTCAGCGGGGTTTCCCCGATCATGATGGTTGCCTCCCTGATACCCTTACCGATGCGGATCTGTTCAAACTCCAACTCCTCCAAGGTAGTCTTTGTGATGGCCTCGTATGCAGTTCTGAGCGCTGCTTCCATCACACCACCCGTAGCACCAAACAGTACTGCCGATCCTGTTGACTGTCCAAGGGGATCATCGAACTTGCCCTCTTCCAGATGGGCGAAATCAATTCCGATCCGTTTCAGCATCCTTGCCAGTTCCCGTGTGGTCAACACATAATCAACATCACAGAAGTACTCCTCCTCTGTGAAGGAACCCTTTTCCCGCCAGTAGGAGAAGGCACTGTCAATCTCACTTCTGCCCGCCTCAAACTTCTTTGCAGTACAGGGCATGAC
>NZ_JAEKNT010000361.1 GCF_016406725.1 Sphaerochaeta sp. S2
TCCTGAATCCTTTCTCTTCACCCCATAATAGTTGATTGCGGCAAAGGCTAAAGCAGCAATAGCTGCAATGATAATAAATCCAATCATATAGCTCCCTCTTTGCTATGATTGTAAGCTAGAATGCATGAGATATCAAAGAAGATATGTACCGTATGGTTACGATAGCAAATAACAATCTTGTACAGGAGAGAAATCAATGACATACAATTTCCTCTTTATGAAGATATTCATCCGACGCTTGCATATTTAGATTTTCTTATAGGCTTACGATGTCTATCACCAGGCAGTACCACTCACATTTCTTTCAGTAGATCTTCTGATGAAATATCAATGAGCCAGCCATGAGTATAAGGACTCCAGGGGCGAGTATAGATAATTCCATCGTACGTCTCTGCTATGAGAGTCAAGGTGCTTTCCGGATATGCGCTTAGCCAGCTGATAACCCAAGAGAACGACTCTGGGACAAGAGCTTGTGTATCTTCACTTCGCCAGATGATATCACCCAACACGTCTAAACCGTTATCTTGGAGTGCAGCCATGGCATCGGTAATCATGTAAAGGTGCCATATATCCTCACCAGTACGATTCCTGACAAGGAGAGTAGCATACCCATAGGGGGCTTCAGGCAATGGCTCTGATCTGAAGTTCTCATTGGTCAGTTCAATACTCCAGCCATCATCATAAGGTGACCAAAGCAAGTGGTATTCCTCACTATCCAGATCGAGACCAACAAGATGTATTGGTTCATCGATATCGGTGGCCAATAATTCACTTAGATGGGAGAACTGAGAGAGATTGATATATGTATTATCACCGGCATAAAGGATGCTGTCCTCTAACAGGTCATCTCCGTATGCATGTACATCATAGTACTCTTCAGTGGCAAGATAGAGGTACCAAATATCGAAGTTGGTATTGTTCTCCACATACAGCTCATACGTATCAATGGAGACATCATACTGGAGGTCTGCGATAGTCAATTCAATATTCCAGATATCTGTAGTGGGAAACCACAGTCTCCTGTAAAGGTCACCATCGGTATCTTCTGCTTGAATTTCAACCCTGCCATATGTATCAAACGGTAACTGATCGGCTATCCAGGGAACATCATCAGTTGCTATGTGAACGATACGTGTTGGAAGGAGTATCATATCACCCAAGAGATTGGTACTCGCAATTTCATCATTATCAGTGGGATCTATGACATAGAGTGCACTGAGGGGATACTCAGTCCCATTCGTGATAAGAAAGTAGTCTCCTTGTGGGGGAGGGATTGTTACATCTTCCAAAGAGAAGGTGAGTTCATCTTCAGTGATCTCAATATTCCATGAATCGGTTTCTGGCAACCATGAGAAGCTATACCGATCTCCATCGATATCGATTGCATTGACTGAATATGAGTCTGCTCCTTGTTGCTCTAAGGCTTGTTGTAATAACGGGAACTTGAATAGTGCTATTCTCTGTTGACCGTGGTGAATCAGAGCCTCCGGTTCTAACAGATTATCCATCTGGTCACTTGAGCGGTACATGCTCTCATTGAATATATCAAGCTGTACCAGTGTGTAGCCGGTTTCATTACTTATAATAAGATACTCACCGTAACGAGGAACATCTCCATATCGAAAAACTCGCTTGGGTTTTATCAATTGTGTAATCGAATTCTGCTGTTCATCAGGTGTATCTAGAGCAGCAATTGGTGCCTCAGTTTCAGGTGCAGTAGTAGAAAGATCCTCAATTGAAACGGGAAAGACAGCCTCACTTTCTATTTCATGCATAGGTTCGGCTGTAGTGGAAGTAGCACAGGATACCAACAGGAGTAGCAGGCTAAGGAACAGTATAATCACTGTATGAAATGTATCTCTTTGCATAGCTTCATTCCTTTTCCCAAATGGGAAGTATTACCGCAATAGCTATGATATAACTATCATCCTGGAATGAGAGAATGGCAAGAGTATGGGAGGGGTGAATGAAATAATTTGTGTGCTAGAAAGTGATAATATGAGAAATTGGCTGTTATGCAGTTCGGGGTTGTTGGCTTACTTCCACTGAAGAGTGTGTTCTATATATTCAAACTATAAAACACATTCAATATCGAAAACAGGATAATCATCATTGCTGAAATGCTTTATAGGAATCTGTTGCTGTTGTGTGTCTTGAAGAAGAATTGCTGCTGGAATATTCAATTCCTCATGAAGCCTTCTCATCATAGAAAGACTGAGAGGGCGATTTCTGTTCAAAATTTCAGACACCTTGCTTTGACTACCAATGATGGGAACGAGATCTTTTCTGGACAGTCCTTGTTGATCCATTACAAACAAAATTGCATCGATTGGATCTGGAAGATCAATAGGAAAATTTTCCTCTTCATAGATTGAGATTAATGTAGTAAATAGTTCAATCTCGTCATTGATTATTGCAGTTTCAGGTTGTTCCATTATAGATTCGACATGATTGAGAGCCATCTCATACTCGAGATCATTTTTTAATACTTTTGGTTTCATCAAATTATCTCCGCATTTACCTTGTCATACTCTGCATGGGTACCAATGAATCTGATAAACATGGTTTGTGTTGTAAGAGTCAGTTGAATTTTTGCCCTGTAAGTCAACAGAAAACTTTCCAGCTTAGGACAACCAAATAATTGCCACTTCCCCCCAGAACTCTCTAATGTGTTGATAACTACATCGCACAAGGAGAATTCATGAAGAGAAGTGACGCACAAATAATAATATCACAAGCTCAGGAAGAGTTGTAGAAACATGGAAAGGGCTCCTAAACCCTAAAGTTTCCACTGTGAGCCGTTGCACTCATCTAGAAGACAAAAGCCCCAAAAGAAACTCTCTTTCCAGAGGCTACTTATCACACTTTCAAGGAAAATATTCAAGATTATCTGTAATAAATTTTCTTATTCTGTATATGCGATAGCAATGCCACTCATCATATACGATGAGGAAACCAATCTAGATTCACTTCCGTAGAGACTTGCCGTCAATTCATAGGTATTTTCTGAATCAACGATGATATTGACAATGTCATCGGTATCAGGATAGATGGTTTTGGCATATGTTAGAAAATCTATATATCCGGCCGATCCTTGAGAAGGAGTAAAGTCCACTCTCCCTAGGATTTGGTAAGTTCCCTCTGCTGGAAAAGATACCGACGCAGAGAAAGGTTGCTTTGTAGATATTGTAGTAGATGTGCAACTCGAGAGTACCAAGGCAAAGAGTACCAATAGTGAAACAAGAAGAAAACGCTTTTTCATATTACCTCCGATAGTGACTAATATCGCTAATAGTATAACATAAAAACAAGCGCGCGAAGTAAAAAATAATCGCTAAAAGCAAGAATGAATATTTTCATTTATTGGCTTCATTACATTAAGAATAATTATGTCTCTGATGGTGTAATTCGCCTTGTGAAGACTGAATGAGTGCCTTGAACATATTTTAGTAGGAATTTGTGTTCCGTGGTGTATCTGCAATTCCTTCGAATAGGAAAACTGACTGTATAGTAGACTAGCTTACTAAATCTAATTGACTTGCTGATCAATATTATTAAAGGGTATGTGTTGTTATCGACAAGAATTGCATCAATGATGAATTAAATGCTTGGATTCAATATCTATCAATCAAAGAACAATCATACAACAAGACCGTCAGCTAGGTAATACTTCCTGTATACCGACGGTCTTGGATATGTGATTTAGTTGGTTGAAAGAATCAATCAGAAAACAGATCAGTGTACGTGACCGTGTTCAATCTCTTCCTCTGTAGCCTCACGGACATCTTCGATCTGAACATCGAAATGGAGGGTCTCTCCAGCAAGAGGATGGTTTGCATCCAATGTAATGGTGTCATCCACAACCTCTTTAATGGTCAGTAGCTGTACTTGACCGTCTTCTCTCTGGGCTTGAACAGTCATACCCACCTTGACTTCAGTTCCTTCAGCAAACTGATTCTTGGAAACTGCGACAGTCTGGGAAGGATCATATTCACCATACCCTTCCTTGGGTTCGACGGTTACTGATACCTTGTCTCCCTTTTCTTTACCGTGCAGTTCTTTCTCCAGCCCTGGAATGATCATTCCGGAACCGACGATGAAAGAAAGCGGTTCACGGTTTTCAGAAGTATCAAGAACTGTTCCCTGGTCGTTTTTCAATGTGTAGTTCATACTTACTACATGCTTGTCAGAAATCTGCATAAAAATAGCCACCTTACAAATAGATTACAACCTGTTATTCCTCTCATGAAACAAAAGCCAGCGTGGTATTACCACCATGACATGATTCTATAAAAACAACCTTCGATATCATTCAAATTTAATGGATGTATATAGGAGATAAAAGATTGTATTTTTAGAAGCTACTAAAAATATCAGTAAACGGAAAGGGTATCGTGAACTTTTTTATGCTACCTATACTTTATTGGTTGTCCAAAAGACTGCTTACGGTCTAATCACCGTAACTTTCATCGCATTGCAGAGCGTTTCTGTGCATACATCCTGCTGTCGGCAACCTTGAAGAGGTCATCACTGGTAGTTCCATCCTTAGGATAGAGAGCATTTCCAAAGCTTATGGATAGGTTCAGGGCAACAGATTCGATGGTTATTGGTTCTGTAACGGCCTCTACAATCTGCTGTAATTTCTGTGTAAGGTTGTTACCTGATTTTGGGCAAGTGAGGAGGAGGATGAATTCATCGCCTCCATAACGGATGGCTGAATCCCCATCAGTCAGTCGTTCTCTTATTACCTTACCGATGTGCCGTAACACTTCATCCCCAAACATGTGTCCATACTTATCGTTGAGTTTCTTGAATCCATTGACATCCAATACTGAAAGACACAGAGAGGTACCTTTGGTGGTTGCAGCCTTGAGCGCAGCGTCAAATTGTTCGGTCATCCATAACCGATTGTTCAATCCCGTAAGCACGTCAGTACGGGCTGCGTCAAAGAGTGCCTGTCTTCCCTTGATGTTGATAATGAGAATAAATCCATATGACCAACCGATAGCCCAGGGGACTAGCGTGAAAAAGATTATGGGGGTCAGCACCTGATTGGGATCGTTCAGGAAATTGCTGTTAAGCATTGAGAACAGCCATCGAAAGAAGAAGGCAACAAACATCAGGGCGAATGTGACTGCAATGATTATATAGACAATACGTTCAAGCCCTTTCACCTTCCATAGCAGGACCACGATGGTCAAGGCAAGGACAATCATCATGAGAAGATCATTGATCATATATCGCCCTCTTGCATTATGTAGGTTCAAGAGAGTCGAAAGAAGATAGCCTATTCCATACAGAATCTCAAAAGGTACGCGTACATGGTCTAGCGGATGAAGCCCCTTGAACCTGATGGCTCCCTCGAATATGAGCAGTGGAGTGGTAATTGTGGCAATATTGTTCAGTACAATGGCGATACTGCCAAGCGTTGGTTCCAGCCACATGGGAAAGAATCCTAATGTAGTCAGTAGTGCTCCAACTGCCCAAAGGCTGGTGCCCTGTAATGTAGGGTATAATCGCCAGATGAAAATCATCATAACGGAAGTGAGAATTCCAACTGTAAGAAGCACCGATCCCAGCGTTGGATAATGTAACGACATCTAATCCCTTCTGGTGAAACTATTGTAAGAAATCTACTGGTAGTGTAGTACACGATGATGATAACCACAATGAGCTGACGTATCTTGTTCCAGAACCAGAAGGTAGTATTAACATATCAGTCCATTCTCACTTTGAATTGCCCATCCAAGACTACAGCACAGAAAGCCCGTCCTTTGTAGGAGGGCGGGCTTCCAAACTTTGTCTTAGTCTCTTATCTGTTCAGTGTATCGGTTGCTGTACCTTCTGCAAGTTCCGCCGCTACCGCAAACGTCTCACTGAGGGTAGGGTGAGGATGGATGCTGAGGGCAATATCCTCGGCAACTGTACCCATCTACAAGGCAATTACCGCCTCAGAGATAAGCTCACCTGCATTCTTTCCACAGATCCCTGCTCCCAGTAAGCGTCCTGTCTTCTCATCAAAGAGTGCCTTGCTGACGCCCTCTGCTGCGACAGCACTTAGTGCCCTACCGTTTGCCATCCAAGGGAAAGACCCCTTCTTGTAGGCTATTCCCTTCTCCTTGGCCTCATTTTCACTCAGGCCAACCCATGCTACCTCAGGGCTGGTATAAGCGACTGAGGGAACTCCCATTGGAGTGAAGGCTGATGCTTGTCCTGAGGCTACCTCAGCGGCCACCTTGCCCTGATGACTGCTCTTATGGGCGAGCATAGGGTCTCCCACAACATCCCCAATGGCAAAGATATGAGGGACATTGGTCCTGAGCTTCTTGTCCACCTCAATCCAACCACGACCAGTTGTCTTGATACTCGTGTTCTCAAGTGCTATTCGGTCGGAATTGACTTTTCTTCCTACTGCGACCAGTACAGCATCAGCATCGATGGTGGAGGGAGCCTTATCCCCAGCCAGGTGGAGCGTAAGTGAATCCTTCTTTGCTTCTACCTTTTCCACCTTTGTGGAGGTATAGATGGCTTCATACTGCTTCTTGAGTTTCTTCACCAATGGCTGCTTGAGATCTCTGTCAGCAGGGGGTATCAAGGAATCCATCATCTCGATGATGGTAATCTTTGAACCAAGCGCATGGTACATGGTAGCTACTTCAAGACCTATGATACCTCCCCCTATGATCGCAAGCCGATCGGGGATGTGCGTGAGTTCCAAAGCCTTGGTAGAATCCCAGATTCGTTCATCTTCGTAAGGGATACCCGGTATCTGCACCGAGCGGGACCCGACAGCTATGACTAGGTCCTCGAAGGTTAGCTTCAGCTCTTCCTTCTCAGTTACTACCTTTAGCTCGGTATCAGAGAGGAAGGACCCTTCTCCAACAATACGTTCAACCTTACGGGCCTTGCACAGTGAGTCCAATCCGGAGGTAAGGATTTTGATAACCGAATCCCTATGGGCTCTGATCTTCTCCAAGTCAAAGGTGGGCTTGCCAAAGGAGACCCCAAGAGGAGCCAGCTTCTCAGCCTCTTCTATCACTTCTGCAATGTGCAGCAATGTCTTGGAAGGAATGCACCCTACATTCAGACATACCCCTCCCAGTACTGCACTCTTTTCAATGATGGTAACCTTCCTACCTAAATCAGCGGCACGGAATGCCGCGCTATACCCACCGGGTCCTCCTCCGAGGACCACAAGGTCTGTTTTCTTCTCTTGCATTTGTACACACCTCCTTAGAGTAGTACTCGTCGCAAATCGCCCAACAGGGATGCGAGATACGTAGTAAAGCGAACCCCGGCAGCACCATCAATGACTCGATGGTCATAGGCTACTGAGAAGGGTAGAACGTCTCGGGGCGTAAACTCCTTGCCATTCCAAATCGGCTTCTTTGCAAGTCTTGAGACTCCAAGGATTGCAACCTGCGGTGGATTGATCAGGGGAGTGAATCCAGTACCCCCGATCCCTCCAAGGCTTGAGATACTGAACGATCCTCCTGAGAGGTCCTCTGGTTTCAGCTTCCTGTCCCGGGCTCGCTGGCTGATGCTTGCAAGCTCCCTTGCAATCTCTGTAACGCTCTTCTTGTCTGCATCCTTCAGGACCGGTACGATCAAGCCCTCGGGGGTGTCGACCGCAATACCGATATGATAGTAGTGCTTGAGGATCAACTCACCACTGTCTTCATCAAAGGAAGCGTTCATCTCAGGGAATTTCTTCAATGCTGCAACAACAGCCTTAACGATGAAGGGGAGGATGCTGATACTCACAGGGTCTTCACTTCTCTTCATCTCCTCCTTGATCGTTCTCCTCAATGCTTCAAGATCGGTGACATCAGCCTCGTCATACTGGGTGACATGGGGGA
>NZ_JAEKNT010000362.1 GCF_016406725.1 Sphaerochaeta sp. S2
CTCCAACAGTAGGTCCGTTCAGAACCAGAATCCTTGGATTACAAGCAAGCCATTTAGCGAGAACGATTCTTTGCTGGTTACCGCCTGAGAGCGTCTGACTTGCATTGTTTGCATCCGGTGTAGCGATTGCAAGGTTCTCAACCCATCTGGAAACCTCTTTGGAGCGTTTCTCCTCGTCCAGAATCCCTGCTTTTTTTGTGAGTTGGTCTATCTCAGAGATGACAATGTTATCAGCAATGCTTTGTGAAAGGAAAAGGCCTTCACTCAAGCGATCTTCTGGAACATAGCCAATATCGAAATTGATGGCATCTCGAGGACTTTGTATGGAAACTGGGTTCTCATCTACAAAGAATGTACCCTCATCAATCGGCTTGATGCCAAACATGGAGAGTGCCAATTCTGTTCGGCCTGAATCCAGAAGTCCGGTAATGCCAATAATCTCTCCCTGGCGGAGAGAGAAGGAAATGTCGGAGAAATGATTGGATAAACCTGCTTTTTCAGCTCTGAATATTGGATTTTCAGAGACACTCTCAGCCTTGAAATTTCTTTTCTCAAATTCGCGCCCCGTCATGTAGAATGAGAATTTTCTATCATCCAGATCTGACGTTGATCCAGAGGCAACAACCTCACCACTTCGGAGAATCGTAAATTTTTCAGATATCTCGAACACTTCATTCAATTTATGACTGACAAAGAGCGTAGCAATGCCTTGTTCCTTTAGTTGAGTGATGATCTTGAAAAGGTTTGTTACCTCTTTCTTCGTTAGCGCGGTAGTTGGCTCATCCATAATAATCAGACGAGCATCCTGCATCAATGCACGACTGATTGCGATCATCTGTTTCTCAGCGACTGTTAGGGTTCCTACATAGGCATCCAAGTCGATAGAGACATTGATTTTCGCGAGAGCCTCCTGGGCAATGCTTTTCATTCGCTTCCAATTAACCAGACGTCTACCTTCAGCAAGTTCATTGTTGAAAGCGAGGTTTTCCATGACTGTGAGATTGGGGAAAACAGAAAAATCCTGATAAATAACCTGGATTCCGTTATTGATTGCATCGATCGGGCTGATCTTCTTGTATTGATTCCCCTGGAACTCAATGTGCCCAGCATCAGGTGTATATACTCCACTGATAACCTTGATCAGTGTGGATTTCCCACTCCCGTTTTCTCCAGCGAGGCAATGAATTTCGCCGGGTTGCATGCTGAACGATACATTCTTGAGCGCCTGTACTCCCACAAATGATTTGTAAATACCTACGGTCTTGAGTAGGCTCTCCGACATGGCTCATCCCCCCCTTATTATGCAGTTCTTGTTATAGGTATAGTACCATTAAATGAAGATTGCCCTGCAAAATTTCCAATTCAGCAGGGCAATCCTTCTAGAAACAGTCCTTAGAAACCGAAGTCATAGACATTATCAGCGTTGATAACGATCCAGCCTTCTCCTTCAAGAACGGTACTGCTGCCTGCTCTGAACTGCAGGTTGGTGTAACCATCTACATCCAGATTCACTGGTGCTGTGATTTCTTCACCGTCTAATACCTTGACAGCGAGAGATATCATTGCTTTTCCTGCAAGAGCAGGATCCCAGAGGGTAAGAGACTTGACGACGCCACTCTCAAGAAGTTCAGCATTATCAAGAGGCATACCGGTACCTGATGTAAAAGCCTTGTCAACCAGACCCAATTCCTGAATAGCTCTTGCAACACCCGGAGCATCATAAGAAGAGGTTCCCATTACTCCTTTCAGATCGGGATACTTCTTGAAGAGCTCTTTGGATACATTGTAAGCAACATCACCGTTATCGTTTGATTCAACTCTGGGTTCATCTTCCAGAAGCTTCATC
>NZ_JAEKNT010000363.1 GCF_016406725.1 Sphaerochaeta sp. S2
AGCTGATCCTGTACATATACAGGCCACATGATTGGGCGGTTCTTCCTGCCCTACGGCGATCCTTGCTGGCAAGGACAGATGAAAATTCCTCTACCGTCATGCCGGACTCAGCAAAATCCATCATCGAACCAACCAAGGAACGTACCATTTTATACAAGAAAGCATTTCCGCAAATGGTATAGGTCAAGAGTTCCCCACCCCAGCGATCTGTTTCCATCTTCCAGTAGGATTCATAGATATCACGCCACTTACTGGAAGACACATCCCCGCTTGCGGTAAATGTCGTAAAATCATGTGTTCCCTGAATGCAGGAAGCATACCCGTTAAGCAGATCAAGAGAAGGGAATTGCTTCACCTTTGCTACCAAGCTTTGGTCGAAGGCTGTCATATCCTTCTCTCTCTTGAAGTAGTAGCGGTACATGCGTGCCATTGCAGTAAAACGGGCATGAAATGTGCTGTCAGCCTCACTGCTTTCCAGAATTCTGATATCCTGAGGAAGGAGTCTATTCAGGGCCAGAGCAAACTTTTCCGCTCTGACTTTCTGGTTCTGTATATCCATATGACAGACTTGCCCAAGCGCATGCACCCCACTGTCTGTTCTTCCACTTCCGATAATTTCCACATCTTCCCCAATCATGGTCTTTACCGCTTCTTCCAGAACCTGGACAACGGTGAGGGCATTATGCTGCCGTTGCCAACCACTGTAGTGGGAACCATGATATGAGACCGTCAGGCGGATACGCCGGCGGGATGGATCTATCTGTTGCAAAGGGGGGCGTCTCCAATCAGTTCGTGGCATCACCAGCTCCTAGAAGAACCACCATTGCAATGGCAACAGGATTGTCATGACTGATGGAGAGCATTGCAGTCCTCTTTCCAACCAATGCCTGAACGTTTCCTTTGAAACGTAGTTCTGGCTTCCCGGAAGCTGCTCTCTCGACCCAGATATCCTGCAATGAAATATGCGCAAGACCGGTTCCAAGGGCTTTCCCAAGAGCTTCCTTTGCAGCAAATCGACCTGCAAGGAATTCAGCCTGGACACCCTCTGCCATCATCTTCGCCTCTTCAAGCTCCCTGGGATGAAACATCCTGGACTTCACATGTTCTGAGAGTCTTTCCATCCGTTGAATATTCACCACATCGACACCAATACCACTGACCATCAGAGATCGCTCCCTTCACCAAAGAGAATCCGATAGTATTGGGGCTCTGCCTGCAGTGCAATGCCTGCACTCTCAAAAACATCTTCTTCGTATCTGAGGACTACCGGAGCGGTGGCAATACCAGCCTCATCAACTGATGAGAAGTCCAGACTGGCTTCAATGGATTCTGGATTGATGAGATAAATGATATCCTCATTTCCCTGGATACTCACTTCAATTGAGGCTGGAACCAGACTCTCCGCCTCCAAGGAGGTGGGGAGGTGAACTTCGATTGGGATGGAAACCACCCTCGCTCCCATGGTGGAGAATTGGATGAAGGCATACACCAACACAGCAAAAACCAAGGACAAGACCTTGGCTGGCCAGTTGTAAAGTGCTCCTTGCAGATACTTATTCAGCTTCATCACTACCCGTCTCCTGTAACAAATCCTCTGGGGTTATATCATGATAACTGAAGAGGGCCAACAGCATTCGTTTGATGGTACCTGTGTCGAGGTCGTAATATAGGTTTGCATTATAGGTCATGCTGATAGCCCCTGTTTCCTCACTGACAATCAATACAACAGCATCCGATTCCTCTGCCAAACCAAGAGCGGCCCGATGTCGTGTGCCAAAACTTTTCTTGATGTCTGTTTGCTCACTGAGGGGAAGATAGCACCCTGCAGCGAGTATTCTTCCGCCTTGTACAACCATCGCCCCGTCATGCAACGGGGTGTCATGGTCGAATACGGTAAGAATCAAACTGGTGGACAGGTCGGCATTGAGCCTTGTCCCACTGTCGGTGATGTTCTTGATCCCCAGACGACGGGGAAACACAATCAAGGCACCTCTTCGTTTGTTCACCAGCACATTGCATGCGTTGAGAATTGAATCAATCTGATCACTACTGGTGGTCTGGGTACCGATGCGGAACAACCTGCTTCGGCCACTCCAGAGCTGGGTAAAGGAACGCCTAAGCTCGGGCTGATAAACGATACAGATAAAAATGGTTGCAGGGATGGATATGTACCGGAAAAACCAGAGCAAAACATCCAGCTTGAGGATATAACTCACTGCATAGAACGCAAACATTACCACCAAGACTTTCACCAGCTGCTGGGCTTTCGTCTGGGCTATGGTTACATAGAATCGATAGAACAACCATGCAAGGAAACCGACCTGCAAAGCAGGACGGAGCAATGAAATCATGGATTGCAATGCATCGCCAACCACCAACAACTGCTACTCCTTCTCCTCGCACTCCCAATCCAGGGTGCGATTCACCGCTTTCTTCCAGAATTGGACTTTCTGTTCGCGTTCTTCCTCGCTCATATTCGCTTCCCACCGTTTGCCTTCCTTCCAGTAGGCAGACAGCTCATCAAAATCTTTCCAAACCCCAACAGACAACCCTGCTGCATAGGCAGCACCGAGTGCCGTGGTCTCCACGATCAAGGGCCTGATAACCGGAACACCCAACAGGTCAGCCTGAAATTCCATCAACGGCTTGCTGTTTGTCATTCCCCCATCAACCTTCAAACTGGGCATTACGATGTGGCTGTCCCTTTCCATGGCCTTATAGATATCATGGACCTGGAATGCTGTTGCCTCCAGAATGGCCCTGCATAGATGAGCACGATTGACATACCCGGTCAAACCGGCGATAACGCCTCGTGCATCCGACCTCCAATAGGGTGCGAACAATCCACTGAATGCTGGAACGATGTATACTCCGCCGCAGTCTGACACACTGCAGGCCAGCTTGTCCAGCTCCTGGGGATTTTCCACCAGTTTCAGATTGTCACGCGCCCATTGGACCAAGGAACCAGCCACTGCAATGGAACCTTCCAAGGCGTATACGGGACGGTGGTCACCAAGCTGGTAGGCAACCGTGGTAAGCAGTCCCTGGGTACTCTTGATAATCTTCTCTCCGGTGTTTACCAGAAGGAAGCCACCGGTGCCGTAGGTGCTTTTCCCCAAGCCCTCTGTGAAACACGCCTGCCCGAAGAGAGCGGCCTGCTGGTCACCCAGGATTCCGCAGACAGGAACCTCTGCCCTGAGGGGACCACTGGGTGTGGTTGTTCCATAGATCATTCCACTTGAAGGTACAATCGTTGGAAGTGCTTGCTTGGGCACATCGAACAGCTCAAGCAGCTCATCATCCCAGGTACACGATTCAATATTCATCAGGAGATAGCGACTGGCATTGGACACATCGGTAACAATTGCCTTCCCACCGGTCAGATTCCAGGTCAACCATGTATCGATTGTTCCAAATACAGCCTCACCTTTCTCTGCAGCATCACGTAGGCCTTCAACATTCTCCAACAACCAGGCAATCTTTGATGCGGCAAAATAGGGGCTGAAGATCAATCCGCTGCGATCCTGAAGGTAGTTTGCTTCAACCTCTTCCTTCAGGCGGTTAATCAAATCCGATCCCCTAAGATCCTGCCAGACAATGGCATTGTGCCAGACTTTTCCTGTCTTGGGATTCCAAGCGATGACTGTCTCTCTCTGGTTGGTAATCCCAATACCTTCTATATCGCTTCCTTTTAGATTAATCTCTTTGAGTGCTTTGCTGATGCATTCACAGCTGTTGTCCCAGATTTCCCAAGGATCATGCTCCACCCAACCGGGTTTTACGAAAATCTGCTCATGCTCCAACTGATACGAGGAGACAATGCTTCCACTCTGATCGAAAATGATAAATCGGGTACTCGTAGTCCCTTGATCCAAAGCTCCAATGTAACGCACAGCGCACCTCCTTACCAAAGCAGTATAGCCGTTCCCACCGCTTTTTTAAAGGTAAAAAGCAGACAATGGAATCTTCATTTCCCCTATCGTGATGCCTCCTGTCCATGATATACTCATCCTTATGAAACTCAAAGATATTATTGCATGTGTAGATGGACAGCTTATCTGTGGCGAGTCCCATCTTGAAGATGAGATTGCACGAGGATTTGCCAGTGACTTGATGAGTGATGTGTTGACCATTCTTGAGGATGACATCCTCCTGATTACAGGACTCTCAAACAACCAGGCAATCAGAACAGCCGAGATGAGCGACATCAAGAACATTCTCTTGGTAAGGAACAAGAAACCAAGCCAAAACATGATTGATATGGCACAGGAGCTGAACATCTCTCTCTCCTATACCTCCTACTCACTGTTCAAGGCCAGTGCCTTGCTCTTTCAAAAAGGATTGAAACCGGTATATTGAGATGCATCAAGAGTATACCGTACCAGCCCAGGATTTCTCAGTAGCCGGAGTTGCATCAAGCAACTTCAAGAGGTTACTTAAACAGTTGAACCTTCCTCCAAAGGTAATCAAGCGAATCATTGTTGCTGTCTTCGAGGCTGAGGTCAATGTCATTGCCCACTCCTATGGGGGCAGGATTGTCTGTGAGCTGGGTGAGGATACCATAACCGTAGAAGTCATCGATACTGGTCCAGGTATACCCAATCTTGACCTTGCCATGAAGGAAGGTTGGTCTACCGCTACCGAAGAGATATTGGAGCTTGGATATGGAGCTGGTATGGGATTGCCGAATATCAAGAAGAACTGTGACAGGCTCTCAATCAGGACAAAGGCAGGAGAACATACCCACATCACCATGGGATTCGACCTGAAGGAGGAGCCATGAGCGACCAGATATTCCATCATGCAATCAGGGTCATCACCTCCTCCTGCAAGGGGTGCACCCATTGCATGAAACGTTGTCCCACCCAGGCAATCCGCATAAACCATGGAAAAGCAGAGATCAATGGGAATCTCTGCATTGACTGTGGCCAATGCATGGCAGTGTGTCCCAATGATGCCATCAAGGTTGAGCAAGATCCTTTCAACCAGCTGGACGATTACCTCGTCCGTGTTGCGATCATTCCTGCTGTTTTCTTTGCCCAATTCCCAGACACCATCACCCTCGGTGAAATCCTCGGCGCACTCTATGCCATTGGTTTTACCCATATCTATCTTGCTGAGACCGGCGTAGATATCCTAAACGTCCTGAATGCAGAGGAGAAAGCTCCTGAGTTACCCCTGATAAGCAACTTTTGCCCAGCAGTACAACGCTTGATTCAGATCCGATTCCCCCTCTTGGTGGACAACCTGAGCAGACTTCGCCCACCTGCCCAGGTGACGGCAATCTTCGCAAGAAGTGAACTCTCATCTGCATCAGCAGACCTTGGGATATTCTATTTCACCCCGTGTGCAGCAAAGATTGCCCAATTCAATACCGAAGGTTCAGAAGAGAACAGGTTATTTGACGGCATCATCAACATCGATACCGCATACAACCTGGTCAGTACCTATCTTGCAAAACATGACCAAGTTCAGGAAGGCAGTCTAACTTTTGCCCTTTGCACCAAGCAGGCGCTACTCTGGAGCTTGGTAAAAGGCCAGATTCCCTCACACGAGGGGCGAACCCTCGCTGTCGATGAGATGCATAATGTCATTGAGTTCCTGGAAATCCTCGAAGAAGAAGAACAGACAAACCTGCAGTTTCTTGAATTGGATGCTTGCGCAGAAGGGTGTGTTGGAGGGATTCTCACCGTAAGAAACCGATTCCTCGCCTCAGAACGGCTCAAGTACTATTCCCAACGGCTACCAGAGGTGCTTGATGAGGTGCTTATAAAGCGTATCCAAGATCAAAGGAAAGCGTTCCAAAACAACCTCCGGTTGCCCCCTTTTGAGCCAACCATGGCCATGGGTCTCGATACAGATCGCTCCAGAGCGCTCTATAAGCTCCAAAAGGTAGCAGACATTCTGAAGGTGCTACCCGGTATCGACTGCGGGCTCTGCGGAAGTCCTACCTGCAAGAGTCTTGCTGAGGATATTGCACGGGGACAGGCAAGTCTAAAACAGTGTGTAGTCCTCAAACTGAGAAATGCGCAATCCTCTTCCTCTCTTTCCAGAATCTGGGGTGATCCTGCTAGAGAGGAAGGCGTATAGAGGGACGGTCAAGAATAGGGTGTTTCTCTTTCTCTGTCTCCAGCAATTGAGCCCCACTGAGTACTACATAGGAGTCCTCTTCCTTTGCAGCACGGAGCAAGGCTTTCGCTCCTTCGTTGAGTTGCTTACTATCCAACTGCAGAAGATGCTGGCGTCTCATCGCCCTGAACTCATCACTGATATGGTAGAGCAAACGTCTGAAGGCAAGGATGGAATCCTGACTGGGAGAAAGGGGTCTCAGTTCACTGCCGATGGTCGCAATCAGGGCATTCTCAATATGTCCGGAATCAATATCAATTTGGGCATATCTGTTGAGAATCTGGATAAAATCACGATAGCTGCCGGCAATTCGGGGATCCCTATAGGTGGAGAATACACAAATCTCTTCCATGACATCAGCATTTGCAGCAACCCCATAGGCACCACCCTGACCCCTGATGACTTCCCACAGATCATTGCCCGTCATGATATTTGCAAGGAGAATCTGTGCGGCCTGCAAAACGGTTCCCCGCTTCTCAGTTCGCATGGCCCACGCTGCATAACTAACGGTTGCGGGAAGTCGATAGAGCTGGACCTCATGGATGGACCCCTTACTTACTTCGTTGTAGGAGCGTGGTATTGGTTGCACCGCTCCCAGATCAGCAAATGCTTCAGTGAATGCTTCATATACGGGAACGAGCTCTTGGACCAACTCTTCATCACAACTAAGATGCAGCAATAATCTCCTGCGGTTGGAAAGCTTTTTCTGCAACTGTTCCAATTCCTGGGCAATGGAAGGAAGGTCCTTCTCTTCTATCGATTCCAGGAAAAACCACTGGTGGAGACCTGAGAGTTGCTCACCTTCCCACTGGATGGGAGAGAAGACGCTTGCAGCGCAGAGACTTGCAAAACTGTGGGCACTATAGGTCACACTATCAGCAAAATCAGTCCTGAAATTATTCAGCACCAGCTTCAACTGCTTCAAATCCCCCACATTCGCACCAGAGAGCAGCTGCTGGATGAACTCCATTGCAGGCACAAAATCTTCTTTGAGCGTCTTGACCCTGCACAGCAACGTCAAGACGTCGTTGTTGTTGCAAGCACTACCCAATTCACCATAGACATTGAAATCACCCGTGAGGTGTTTCAGTCTGGTCGCTACCTGAGCATAGGAGAGTTTCCCAAGACCAGTGGTCTGGAGTATCCGGGTGTACAATGGCAACAGGATCAGCTCACGCTCGCTGAGGTCTTCCACATTGAATGCAAAGTCTGCGTAGACTATCTGGTTGCAAAACTGTGGTCGTATAAAGAGTGGTTGTCCTGCACAATCCACCTCTTGGTGGGTATTGGGACGAATATTGGAAGGCAGGTCCTCTAAATGAAGGCGTGGGATGGTAGCCAATGCCTCTGGGGTATCTCCTTCCAACTCAAACTGCAGGAAACGCTGATTCTGATCTTGCAGAAGCTTGATCTCTTTCTTATCCAGGGACTCAGTGATCTGTGTTGCATATCGCGCAATGGCATCCGTTTGCCTCTTCTGATGTTCTCCATCGGGTTTCACGGTAACCAGGCAACGGTGTGGATTATCCAGAAGATGACGCTTGATCCATTTCTCAAAGTAACGAGGATCCTTGTGCAGTTCCTTCTCAAGTGCCTCAAGCGGTTTCCCCGATTCTATCGTCGCACAGGGGGAGAGGTCATAGAGCCACCCTCGGAGGCTTCTATTGAGTGCCCTTAGCCCATTGGGAATACCTCCAGGTATTTCCAGTTGTTTGAAGCGAATCCTTTTCAGGGATGAGGCGACCATTTCCGGTTCCAGGCCCTCTTTCACAATGGTCTGCAAGGCCTTCAGGATACAAGCCTTTGCTTCCTCCGCCAAATCCGGGTTGATGCCTTTAAAGCCAACCAGGAACGGCATCTGCCTGAAGTCCGCACTCATCCCGCTCTCAGGAGAGATGTCTATTCCCAACCCGCTATCAAGGAGTGCCTTATACAAGGGTGCAGCTTGGTTACCAAGCAAGAGGTCTACCAGCGTGGAAAGGGTGATGACCTGCAAAGGGTCGGTGACATCAGTAGTTGCCCAGGACAGCACCACCGAGGCACTTTCCTTTGTCTGCCCTTCTTCCATGGGACTGGTAAGGGTTACACTCCTTTCCATTTTCCAAGGCTCAGATGTTGGACAGAGACTGTTAACTTTAAGAGACCCACGCGTCTTTAGGTATTCCTCATCAAGGAATGAGAGATACTCCCCTACCTCCAGGTCACCATACAAGAAGAGCTTACAGTTTGATGGATGATAAAACTGGCTATAGAATGACCTGAACTGCTGGTAATCCAGACGGACAATCTGCTCTGGGTTACCTCCGGACTCAAAGGAGTATGGGGTATCAGGAAAGAGGGAGCGGATGCTGCCCTTGCCGACAATTGAATCATGGTCGGCACTATCACCCAGCATCTCGTTGTAGACCACTCCCTCGAAGTGGCAACTCTCCTCGTCACAAACAAGGCGTACACCTTCCTGCCAGAAAGTTTCTTCACGAAGCAATGGAGCAAAAACAGCATCAGTGTATACATGGAAAAGGTTCTCAAAATCCTTCTTCAAGGGACTTGCCCCAGGATACAGAGTCTTGTCCGGGTAGGTCATGGCGTTCATGAAGGTATTGGTACTGCCCTTGAGCAGGGTCATGAATGGGTCTCTCACCGGATAGCGTTGGCTTCCTGCCAACACACTGTGTTCCAGGATATGGGCGATACCGCAATCATTGTTGGGAAGCGTCCGGAAAACATAGCTGAAGAAACGCTCCCTATCAGAATTGATAAGCTGAAAGACCTCCATATTGGTCTCGATATGCCGGAACAGGTATCCGGTTCCCTCATACTCATCAAGCTGGGTAATCTCCACCAGCTGGAAGCCCGCGAGCTCATCCCCTAAGGCCCATTGCCGTTGTATCATGCTCATTCGCTCCTATATAAGGTGGACACTACCACGAGTTCTGATGATTGACAACCCTAGCCTCAAGCTCTACCGTTCACCTATGCATACCATAGGACCACATACCAGTATTGCCGGCGGTGTACAAAACGCAGTCATCCAGGCTTCCAGTCTTGGAGCCAATGCTTTCGGGATGTTCACCAAGAACCAACGGCAATGGAAATCCAAAGAATTGGAGACGGAAACCATAGAACTGTTCAAGTCTACCATGGCGGAGTTAGGTTTCACAGCACAACAGGTGCTGGTACACGATAGTTATCTTATCAATCTAGGCAATCCAGACCCTGAAAAACGAAAGAAGAGCCTGGAGGCTTTTATCGATGAACTGAGACGGGTCGAGCAACTGGGATTGAGCCTTCTCAACTTCCATCCCGGCTCACACTTGGGACTCGTCGATACCAAGGAGAGCCTCTCACTGGTTGCCCAGAGCATCGACATAGCCCTCAGTGAAACCGAACATGCTATTGCAGTCATTGAGAACACTGCAGGACAGGGCACAAATCTGGGCTCGTCCTTTGAAGAGCTTGCATATCTCTTTGAACAATGTAGAGAAAAAGAACGTATCGGTTTCTGCATCGACACCTGCCATGCCCATGCTGCAGGTTATTCCATGGGAAGCCCCGATGAGTTCGATGCTGCAATGGACCAGTTCGATTCCCTTATTGGCCTATCCCACCTCAAGGGAATGCACTTAAACGATGCAAAGAGCAGTGCCGGCAGTCATCTTGACCGACATGCAAGCCTTGGAATGGGAAGCATTGGATGGGCCACCTTTGAACATATTGCAAGCGATTCACGCTTTGAGAACATGCCTCTCATCCTTGAGACTGTGGACAGTACGCTCTGGAAGGATGAGGTTTCCCATCTCCGTTTTGGAGGAAAACGATGAAGCAGGTATTTGAGAGACCCATGCTGTTCGGACACAGGGGTTCCCCAGTTGACCATCCTGAGAATACACTCGCCAGCTTTGCAGACTGCTTGGAACACCACATTGATGGAATAGAGATGGATGTACAACGTTGTAAAAGCGGAGAGTTGGTCGTAATCCACGACTATGACCTACAGCGGGTGGCAGGCCACCCTGGCAAGGTGGCAGAACTCACATACCAAGAGTTGAAGGAGATTGACATCGGTAATGGAGAACATGTCCCCCTGCTCTCTGATGTTTTTGCCCTGGGCGGTACTGACCTCTACTATGATATTGAGATCAAGGCCCCTGATACCAAGAACCTTGGACTGGAGCGGCTTCTGCTTGAGCAGATTCGCCAATCCGGACTGGAATCCCTTTGCCTCGTCAGTTCATTCAATCCTTTCAGCTTGCTCAGATTCAAGCACATAAGCAAGAAAGCCATTCCCACTGCCCTTATCTATGGAGATGAATCTGGGGTACCCAAAATACTCCGACACGGTTTTGGCAGGCATATCACCCACCCCTCCTATCTGAAACCATCAAAGGAGCAGATCAGGGAAGCAAAATCCTTCGGCTACCAGCTCTGCGCTTGGACAGTCGATGATAGAGAGGAAGCCAAATCTCTTCTTGCTCAAGGGGTAATGGGGATCATCAGCAACAACCCAAAAGCACTGAAGGACTTGTTCAACGTTTGAACAACCAGGCACTCTGCAGGTAGGCAGCGATGGAACCAAAACGGGAGAAAGCAACACGTTGAGCCTCTTCACGACTCTCACCCGATCCTACTGCCTCCACCGAGAGGGTATCGAAGAGCAGGGATCCAGTTTCAAGATCATACAGACCGACATTCCCACTGGCCACCACCACAGAGCGGTCCCTCACCTGCTGTTCGCTCACCACACCTACACTTCCAAGGAAAGCCAGGTCCGCCTCTCCCTGCAGAGCAGAGAGTTGATCTTCGATATCTGCTTGCTTGAGATCAATCTCCTCCACTATGATATCATCAAGACTCAGCTCCTGGTTGAATACCTGTAGCGCTTGTGTTCCATTGCCGAGAGATCCTTCCTGAGAAAACTCTTGTATTTCTGAAAGAATACTTTTGCCGGAGACGGTAGAGGTGAGCGTATAGGGAAACGTAATGGAAATAGCAGAGACTGCCTCCTTGATGCTTGCAACCTGATCCTCTGAGAGAGTTTTCTCCAGTTGAGCGATGGTTGACTCCAGATCCAGGGAAAAGACAATCTGGCCATCCTTCACCAGGCCTTGGTTATAGGGAACAAACAGAAAATATCCATCGCTGGCAGTATTGAACTGCAAAAAATCAGAGTAGGTTTCAGAGAGGCTGTTTCTTGCTTGGAATGTCGCATTGATGGAGGCATTGAGCACCTTGGGGGAGAGCAATCGACTCTTTCTTCGTAGGTATACAGTGACTCTCGCCTCTTCTTCCACTTGGTTACGGAGACTGAATCTCAGTGATTCAATGAAGGAAATTGCTTTATCAACAAGCGTATCAGTTTCAAACTTCCGCTCACTGACTGGTCCTTCTGCTGACAACATGGCAGCTTGCAAATACTGTTTGATCGCTCCGGTATCATCATTTGATCGATAGGCTTGGTCAGCTTTTTCCAGGATTGCTTCAATGGCTTGTTCCCGTTCAATCATCTGGTTGTAGACACTGGTGCGTCTTCCACTGAGCAAGGCTTCATCCATTCGTGCAAGTAGATAGACTTCGAAACCAGCTCTTCCTTCGCTGACGGTAAATTCACTTGCGATGGTCAAATTGAAATCTGCTATGGCATTGGTGGTGGTAAGTTCACGATAATACATGTCATACACATCCTCACCTACGTATGTGGAGATTTGGTCCAAAATGGATTCGTATGCCAACAATCGTGCATTATAATTAACTGGAGCTGTTCCTTTACCCACAAAGGCAACCTCCCCACTTCGCTGCTGAGGTGAGTATATCCAAGAAGGGAGCCCCTCTACCTGCGCTCTTACCAAGGAAGAGAGCGAGGAACAGGAGGCAAGCATCAAACTCAAAAAGAGCACAAGACAGGCTTTCAGGCAGAGTCGTTTCATAGTGTATAAGTGTACGCGGTTGTGAGCTTGAGGAAAAGCCCTTGTTCGAGAAGTGCTGCATTGCTTGCAGCAACCCGATTCCCCACTGAGAGTGAAAGCGCCCAATTTGTGAGGGAATACGTGAGACCCAATTCGCCGGATGCCTGATAAAACAATTCTTCTCTGGATAAATCGTATCCGGAAGAAAACAAGACTGAAGCATCAAGGGAGAGGCTACGAACCAGAGGGTTCCGTGCTGAAGAGAACTGGCTGAGTGGAAGCTTTGCGGAGAGCCCTACACTGCCATAGATACGGCTTGCCCCTGATGCACCAAGACCAAATTGGACAGCGTATGGATGCATGGGAAGAGGCCATGTATGGATAAGATCAAGAGAGGGATCCATATCCTTGTTGAGTGAAAGAGAGAGTGATACACTCTTATTCCCACTCTCCCTTAGTCCCATACCCAAGAAGAGTGGTTTCCCTGAAAGCTGGGAGAGTAACAACACACCTTCTTCCTCAGCGACTTCACTCACCACCACTACTCCCTGCTCTCTCTCCCTTGCATCCAAAACAGTGAATCTATCTCCCTCTGCATACAGAGAATTTTCAATCTTTGCCCCATATCCACGACCAGAGAAAGAGGTCAATCTCAGATCAGGCAAGGATGCAAACAGGGAAAGGCCATCGTGGTTGAGTGCTGTAACAAGACGCTTCTCATACCCACTGGCTTCGCCTAGGAGTCTATAAGTAAGTTGTCTCTCCCCGTAGGAAAGGGAGAGCACATACTCTCCCATCTCATCTTCTTCCAGAACAGCACTCAGCTCACCTTCTTTGTCCAACCGCTCCACAAGAGCTTCCTCAAGTGCACGTTGCACTCCTTCTACCACCTCCTGTGGCACAGTTGCATCATGACTGAAGACAAGCTGCGCCGAGGAGAGAGGAGAGAGGATAAGGACAAGGAACATGAGAGAGAGTGCGAGCCTCATGTTGAAGCCCCAACCTCTATGATCTTCAGGATCAGGCGAGCAGCATCCTCCATTGCGGGCAGGGCAGCCCACTCAAACTGGGAGTGAAGATTATGTCCGCCGGTAAAGATGTTCGGGCAGGGAATATTTCTCTCGTTTGCCATGCGTGCACCATCGGTACCACCCCTGATCAGGGCTTGTTCAAGCTTGAATCCCAGTTCATCCCCTGCCTTCAGGAGATTCTCCATGGCAAACGGTTTATTCTTTGCAACCAGTGCCATGTTGTAGTAGATGTGCTTTGCATCAACAGAGACTGTCCCATTTGGATAGAGAGCCTCTGTAGCTGCAGCGAGCTGCTTGATCGCCTCAATTCTTCGGTCGAGTATCTCCAAGTCAAAATCCCGAAGGTACAAGGTGAGGTCAACCTCGGTGTTCGTACCGCTCATGCTCTGTGCGCAGTAGTAACCATACCGTTCATCGGTGGCCTCCGGGCTCTCTGCCTGAGGCAGAGCATTGACGAAGAAGGCAGCCATGGTCAGTGCGTTGACGAGTCGTCCCCTGGCAGCGCCAAAGTGGTAGCTCACCCCGCTGAAATGGACACGTACCGTTGCAGCATTGAAACACTCACTTTCAATCTCATACCGTTTCCCACCATCAATGGTATAGCAGTAGTCACAGCTGATCTTATCGTAGGGGAACGTATCCATCCCAGCGCCGGTTTCCTCATCGCTGGTGAAGATGAACTCCACCACCCCATGCTTGATCTCAGGATGGCTGAGCAGATACTCTGCTGCGCTCATGATCTCAGCCACGCCGGCCTTGTCGTCACTGCCAAGGAGTGTATTGCCATCGGTTACAATGACCGTCTCTCCCTTGTAACGCAACAGTTCAGGGTTGTCTTCAACCTTGAGGGTATGTTCCTCGTTGAGGGGTATGTCTTTCCCATCATAGGAGGCGATGACTCTGGGTTTAACGCCATTGCCCGGCACATCATCTGCTGTATCGACATGGGCCATGAAGGCCACGGTGGGTACATCATGGTCGATGTTGGAGGGAAGCCTTCCTATAACCACTCCATGTTCATCAACCTGGATATCCTCGATTCCCAGGTCGCGCAACTCCTGTTCCAGCAACCTGAGCAGGTCCCATTGTCCATCAGTGGAGGGGTGTTTTTCTCCTACTTTCTTGTCATCACTCATGGTATCTATGACTGCATATCGTAAAAATCTGTTCAGTATAGAGTCTGCAAATGTATTGGGCATTGATCTCTCCTTCATTGTGAGTATTCCAATGCCCAGTATTTCACAAAGTAGACTTGCAGGCAACCAAATCCACACTATTTAGATGGTGAAGTCATAGCTCTTCAACATCGGCTTGATCATATCCACCACATTATAGAGTGCAAAAACACAGATGATGATCCCTGTGACAACCGGTCCACGCTTCAACGTTTTTCCCACAGAAATGACACTGGCTGTCATGGCGCTGGAGAGTTCTGGCTCCGTTGTCACCGTCTTCAGCCAGTCCCCAAAGGCTTCATCGGGAGTTCCCCCGAATTGGTAGTACCTCCAGATGGACATGACCGTTGTGGAAACAACTCCACTGGCAATTGCAATGGCAGTTGCCGCTGAGATTTTCCCCCAGAAGACCGT
>NZ_JAEKNT010000364.1 GCF_016406725.1 Sphaerochaeta sp. S2
TTTCATTCCCTGATTGAGCGATGGTACAACAAGATGGGTGGGGTTGCCTCCAAGTACATCAACAGGTATGCAGCTCTCTTAAATATCAGGTTCCAGGTTGGCAGGATGGATCCAAGCGAGGCTCTTCTGCTGGTGAAATCAAGGTTGAGAGGAATCAAGGGCAACAGCTTTGTGACAATCGAAAGGCTCAAGCAAGAAAAGCTGTTCAGCCCGCTTGAATTGAGATGGGAAGCAGGACAAACGGCATGAAGTCACTATTTGTTAAAAACAGCCTAATATTATTGATGATATACAACCCGTCGAAATGAATAACACCCAAAACCCAACTCCTGTTGAATAGTTCCAACCATCCCTGCACGGTAGTAGGGTGGGGAGAGAGCACAAAAACGATTATTTGCATAGGGATAAGGACAAGCATGGCAAGGGAGGCCCAGAAGGAAACCCTATAGAAGCTATGATGCTGTAAAGGAGTTGTATTCATTGGAATTACCTTATACTGATTTGTACTATCTAAGAAATAACTCTAGAGCATGCTAGCCAGAATTGGTATCTGGCAGCACCAGTAAAATGAATAAAATATTGGGTAATTTGGTGATTAGTGTAATACCGTGTTCAGGTATGAGAACCCAATTCTTATCAGAATGACCAGCTGTGCGTTGTTCAGTAAGTTCCCTTGGAGCATTGAAGAGTCTTGTTATGAGATTGTAATAGTTTTCTAAACATTTTCAAAATGTGAAAGAAAAGAGCTTGCATAAAACATAACAAACGTTATATAACGACAGTTATAAAAAGGAGTGCTTATGCCACCAAAAGTAAGAATATCAGAACAAGCTATTGTGGACGCTGCAATCCAGATTATTCGGGACGATGGGGAAGGGGCCTTGAATGCTCGTTCACTCGCCAAGGCACTTGGATGTTCCGTACAGCCGATATTTCATAACTTCCCCTCCATGGAGCATCTCAGAGAGGCTGTGTATCAAAAGGTTGATTCCCTTTTCGAGGAGCAGTTGCTCCAAGGCTTGGAAAAAAACGCAATACCCTTTCTTGGAATGGGGCTCTCATATATTGATTTCGCCAGGAGAGAGAAGCACCTGTTCAGGTTATTGTTCATGTCGGATGGATTTCGAGGAAAACAAGTCATTGACCTGGCCTCGGATGATGTAAATAAACCGATCATAAGCATTATCGCCCAAATGACACAACTTACAGAGAAGCAATCAGAACAGATATTCCTGGGTATTTGGCTCATGGTGCATGGCATTGCCTCAATGTTGGCCACCAATGAGTGCAGTCTGGAAGATGCACAGATTACCCAGCTTCTACAGCATACGTTTACAGGTTTGAAAAATGAATACAGTAAAGAAGGAACATGAAATGAACGAAGGTAAAGACAAAACGGTATTACGGCGCGCACTTCTCTGGATATTTGTCTACATCGTATTGGTGAATATCGGGGATGAAATTGGGAGACAAACAGGCATGGGAAGTCTCATCACTGCATTGATACTGGTCGGTTTTTCGGGAGTGCTACTGAAAACCCATCATCTGCAGGACCTCTTACTACGATTGCCAGAGCGAAATATCTACGCAAGTGTATGGTATTTTATACCACTCCTGATACTTGCACTCATTCAGTGGTTTGTAGGCCTGGAAGCTACCTTGGGTCTTTCGGATATCCTGGTTGCTGCCTTATTGATGATGGCTGTAGGGTTTATTGAGGAAGTGCTCTTTCGTGGATTGCTGTTTCTGGCAATCGAGAAGAACTCAACTACCAAAAGGGCAATCATCATAAGTGGTATTACCTTTGGTTTTGGCCATATTGTAAACTTACTGAGGGGCTACAGCAGTACGGAACTACTCTCCCAGATAGCAGTAGCAATAGCTGTCGGAATACTGCTTGCTCTTCTCGTGGCAAAAACACGAAGCATTATTCCTGGTGTAATTTTCCATGCCCTGTTCAATTTCAGTGGAACGGTGACCAGCCAGGATGCAGAATTGCAAGCAATGCTGCTCGTCCCCATCCTTGTTGTTTCTGTTCTCTACAGTATCATTATCAGCCGTAAAACATCAAAGGGCGTGGTAGTGGCTGGATGATTGGAACCTGTGGAGCATTCGTTTAGTAGGTTTGTACAATCATTGCTTAATTGATCTAGGT
>NZ_JAEKNT010000365.1 GCF_016406725.1 Sphaerochaeta sp. S2
ATTGGATATAGCGTCTGAACCGGATATGTTCAAAAACATACGACCGGTATACAATTTCAGCAACGCGTGTCTCTTGTGCTATACGTTTTGTCACAGAATGCAAAGGAATCAAGTGCTGGGCAAAAGCATATTCAATGAGAAAAAAGGTGGCACCAAATTCGCCCTGAATTACAAGATAATCCCCACTTCTTGAGGTATCTCCCAACCAATGCACAATCGGAGAAAAGATCGATCGTGAGAGACTCTCCCCTGTGGGGATTGAGGCCCAAAGCGTTTTCAAGGCTGGAGGAGGTACAAGGATTTCATCCACAGCATAACCATTGCTTAATTCAATGCGCTGTTTTTCTGTGAGCTCATGATTGAGAAGACACAAAACATTCGGCATATTATTCAACTCCCACCGGGAATGCCTTGAATAAAGCGGCAACTCCGGCCCGATACTTGGCCAATTTCTCCTTGCTGATAACCGCATTCTCTCGAGCAGGAGTAGTTGTAGCATCCATACCACCTCCATGGGCAATTTTGTTTCGATCTGCTTCCAGTTCAAATAAAATTCTTTGGTTATTATTAAGTTGGAAGTCTTTCTTGCATTCTTTTGGCCCACCATTCTCATTCCAGTAGTTATAATCGCCGATTTTCTTGATGTCGTACCGGCTTTCAATCACTCTCGTCTCAACTGATATCTGTAATGCAATAATGGTCTGCGTCAACAAATTGTTTTTCTCAAGCAACTTGGACAATACCAGAATATATTCACTGATAAACCTGCATTTTGAAAATTCATTTGAAATACTTCTGCAGTATCCGATAACCTCTTCTCCCCAGATAGGACAGTTATTAGGTTTTACAAGCGCGAGAGCGTTATTCAGTTGAGCAATCGATTGCTTTGTCTGCAATACGTAATTGCTTTTTACCAGATTGGAAAACCCTCTCATCCACCCCGCCCCTTCTGGCCAAAAGGTTGCAACCATTGGAGCCAACCTGTCTGTCGTGAAAGTAGCCTTGAAAAGTTCAAAGGATTCAGTAGCTTCTGAGAATTCCCAGAAATTGGATAAGTCTCGTACGATTGAAACATCCTTCTCTGGCAGGAATTCACCATATACGATTGAAACAGAACGAGGTGCGATATCTGTGATGGCGGAAAATCGTAATGACTGGTACAAAAACATTGGCATGGATCGAAATCCATGAGTGATATCAAGCAGGACTGAATTACCTTGGGCTACTTCTTTTGCAAGATCTTGATAAAAAGGATATACATTCTTGAGTGTCGTATTCTCGATGGTTGGTTCATGGGCGAATAAGAGGAAATCAATCCCATACTGGTCCTCCAAAATCCCAGACAATATCGATAAGGATTCATCCGTTACCCCACAACCCTGCTTCGATTCACACTCTTCAACCAATTGTAACCATACATCTGAGATTTGCTCAGTTTTCTCGCAATCCTTTGCCAAGAGAGCATCCCAACTCGATGTCTTCGTACCGATGAGTATCACT
>NZ_JAEKNT010000366.1 GCF_016406725.1 Sphaerochaeta sp. S2
ATTCAGAGCAATAAGGAAAAGATCACAAAGACTGTAGATCGTTCTTTTGATACTAAGTTCTCATATCAGATAATCGATAATGGATTCTATTTTGCGAAAGGCAAAGAAATCATCTTCTATCCCATGCTTTCACCGGAACAACTGAAAGAAGTTGATTATGACTGGGGAAAGAGTGCTAATTTTTTCTAATATCCTGATGAGAAACGGTATCACCATTACTGAAAGAAGTGCATTGATGATGAGGTTCTGTTTGAGAACCTGAAGAACATTCTACTCCAGCGCTAATGAAGTAATATACATTAATTCGTTGTCCACAAGTATACCTGCAGGGGAGTCTACACCTCCCCTATTTTCCTTGTTAATTCTTATGTAGTGAATGTATAATAGGGTAACACTCGCGTATAAAGGTTCTTTTAATGTTTCATAACAATAAGCAAATCAGTAAGCAACTCCTTATCATCATTTCTCTCATCATCATAAGTTTTTTGGTCGGATGCGGTGCTCAAGAAGAGAAACGTTCTCAAACCATTGATGATGAAGGTATTATCGTTGGTTTTTCGCAGATAGGTGCTGAAAGCGCCTGGAGAACATGCAACACCCGCTCAGTACAGGAAGCTGCCGCTGAACGTGGCGTTCAGCTGGTGTATGACAATGCTGAACAGAAACAGGAGAATCAGATAAAGGCATTGCGTTCCTTTATTGCCTACCAGGTTGATGTAATCGTCTTTGTACCGATTGTTACCGATGGCTGGGATAATGTACTGCAAGAAGCCCATGATGCCGGAATTCCAGTTCTGGTTACCGACCGGAAAATCGATGTTGCAGATCCATCCTTATATGCAGGATTTATTGGAACCGATAGTCTGAAAGAAGGCAGAAATGCTGGATTATTTCTATTGGATAAATTCAAAAACGAACGTGAGCGTTTCGACAAAACCGGGGACCATATCAATATTGTGGAATTATTCGGTACAGAAGGTTCCTCGGTTGCGAACGGGAGAGCAGAAGGATTCAGGGAAGTCCTAGCAGGGCATCCTGAGTTCCAGATTGTGTATAGCAAATCGGGTGATTTCCTCCGTTCAAAGGGATACGAACTGGCGGTAGAATTTCTTGAGATGCATGACGATATCGATATAATTTATTCCCACAATGATGGAATGACCCTTGGAGCTATCGAGGCGATGGAAGAGAGAAGAATTGTGCCTGGTACTGACATCGTCATTGTCACCATTGATGCACAGCAGGCAGCCATTGATGCACTTCGTGAAGGAAAGGTTAATTGTGTCATCGAGTGCAACCCAAAAACCGGCCCTGAAATCATAGAACTTGCTGAGAAACTCGCCGCTGGAGAAAGTATTCCACGCCTGCAATATGTACATGAAGAAGTGTTCTATGAAACCGATGACCTCTCCCTCATAGAACCTCGTGGGTACTAGCATGAAAAATAAGATATCTATTGTTGATAAGATTTTTTCTGTGTTTAAAAGCAGAAGCATAAAAGAGAGAATCAAGATATCCTATGTGATCATCATCCTTCTGATGATCACTCCTCCCGTTATCACGGTTTTTTCGTTTGTAGTCCAGATGACCCGCTATGACCTGATCATAACCAATGTCAGCAAGGCTAACCGTCTCAACCAGACAGTAAAGGAGGATATCTCCAACGAGATTTGGGATATCGTTGCAGGAAACAAGAAATTCGATGAAGGCAACCAGTATGCCATCATAGATGGGATCAATGAGAGTCTGGATGACATCATGCGAACGACTGAAGAGCGAGAGAACCGACAGATGCTTGAGGTTGCCGGCCGGGCGGTCGATACGCTCAAGAGAAATGTCGACCGGCTGGGGAACCAGATGGCAAACCATTCTCTGGTAAGTGAAAATGAAGAAAGCCTCGATGAAATCAGAGGTGTTTCTGCCCTAATCTCAGACATCCTCCAGGATTTCATCGTTCGTGTTATAGAATCAGCAACGATCACAAATGAGCATCATAAGCGTATTACATTTGTACTCACGGTCATTCAGATTTTTACGGTATTCTTTGTTACGATCTTCGCTGTCTTTACCCAGCGTTCGGTGACAACCAGTATCAATGCGCCGATCACAAGGCTTGAGAATCTGTCGAAGAAGATTGCTGAGGGAGATTTTACTGCCAGGGTGAAGCTTCCCCAAGTGAGCGAGCTTGACGGTCTGACCGATAACCTGAATATCATGGCGGTAAAAATACAAGCCTTGATCGCAGAGAATGTTCGGGAACAACAAAACCTTCAGAAATCAGAGATGAAAGCCTTACAGGCCCAGATAACACCGCATTTTCTCTACAACACATTCGATACAATCGTCTGGCTTGCTGAAGAGAAGAAGAATGATCAGGTAATTGATATTACCCGCGCTTTTTCAAGCTTTTTCAGGATCTCTCTCAACAAGGGCAAAGACTTCCTCACGGTCAGTGAGGAGTTTGAACATGTCAAGAGTTATCTGACTATTCAGAAAATCCGATATAGGGACATCTTGGATTATGAAATCGAATACTCGCCAGAGATGGCAAAATGTCAGATTTTGAAGTTGGTGCTCCAACCTCTCGTTGAAAATGCATTGTACCATGGGATCAAGAACAAGAGAGGTCGCGGCTTCTTGTCGGTGAAGGGATGGCGTGAAAACAATCGCCTTTGTTTTTCCGTGGAAGACAATGGTATCGGGATGACGGAAGAGAAACTTGCAAATATCATGGAACAGATCAATGGTTCGGCCGACCCTGAGGATCTGAACAATGTGTATGGACTGTATAATGTTAACAAGAGACTGGAACTGTATTATGATACAAGCACGAAGCTGGAAATAACTAGTCGGTATAAGAAGGGCACAACCGTGTATTTCAGTGTTCCAGAGGTTGGATTCAATGTATAAGGTTTTTATTGCAGAGGATGAGATCGTAGTACGTGAGGGACTCAGAAACAGCATACAGTCTGGGACAGGCCCTTTTGTTCTCGTCGTTTTAGCATCTGATTGATAGTTGGCTTTTTCCTTTATTACTTTTGTTTACCCGCATATTCTGATTTCCTACTGTCTCTTTTTCACATCTCCCAGCCCACTTTACCATCTGCTATCTCCTTTCCCTTCTTTTTCTTTTTTTATACCCCCTCTTTCCTTTTTCTCTTCTCTTTTTTTTTCTTTTCTTTTTTCTCTTCTTTTTTTTTTTTCCTCCTTCTTTTCTCTTTTTTTCTTTTCTTTTTTC
>NZ_JAEKNT010000367.1 GCF_016406725.1 Sphaerochaeta sp. S2
GTCAAGGGGTAATACATGTCTTTGGATACTTGGAGTCTCGAAGAAACCGGGTTTGATGGAGAGCACATCGCCCAGGGTGAGAGCTTATTCTCAATTGGAAACGGATATATCGGCTACCGTGGGTTTCCCTGTGAACGGGAACCTGCGCACCATAGTGGATGTTTCATCAACGGATTCTACGAGATATCTCCGATTATCTACGGAGAGGATGCCTATGGGTTCGCGCGCATCAACCAGACCATGCTTGATCTTCCAGACTGCCGGTATCTGGTGATTACCATCGATGGTATTCAGGTCAATGTGGCTGATAGCCGGGTGCAGTTCTACCGTAGGCGACTTGATTTCCGTACGGGAATTCTTGAACAGCATATGCAGTGGCTTACCGATGAAGGTAAGCTGGTGCATATTACCTGGGAGACCCTGCTCAGTATGCAACAGTACCATATAGGAGCCCTACGGGTTCGCATACACTGTACTGATGAGGTCAACGCAACCCTGTACTCTACCATAGGGATGCCTGTTCAGCGTGCAAATACTGAACTTGATCCGCGTATGGGCAGTACACTCTCCACCTCCTCCCTGGTTTGTGAAGATTGTGGGTACTATGGTGAAGGTGAGGAGGCACGCCCAGGATTCCAGGCTGCATTCAAGACTTTGGAAAGTGCCCTTGATCTCTCCTGTGGTGCTGTGCATGAGAGTTCAGAACCGCTTCAGGTTGAGCGAGGTGACCTGGAGGAGGGGCATCTCCCGGCACTGGCCTTCTCATGGAGTGGGGCAGATCTTAGTCTCACGAAGTATTTCTACTATCATACCTCTGGACGCCCAGGTGAGACCCTTCCTCTTGAGTTGGCCCAGCAGTATCGAGAGGAGGTGGCAAACGCCAGTTGGCAAACCTTGGTAGAGATGCAACGGTCCTGGTATGAGTCTTTCTGGGCCCACACCGATATCGAGATTACCGGGGAAGAAAAACTCCAGCAGGCACTCAGGTTCAACTTCTTCCAGCTCCAGCAGAGTACTGGTAGAGACGGTAATTCCGCACTAGCCGCAAAAGGACTGACTGGAAGTGGGTATGAAGGCCACTATTTCTGGGACACTGAAATTTATGGAATGGCACTCTTCAACCATACCCTTCCTGATACCGCACGCGCCTTGATCAAATACAGGATATCAACACTCGACCGAGCCCGTGCAAGAGCCAGGGAGATGAACCAGAGGGGTGCACTCTACCCTTGGAGAACCATCAATGGATTGGAAGCTTCTGCATACTTTCCGGCCGGCACGGCCCAGTACCATATCAATGCAGATATTGCCTATGCGATCTTTCAATACCTGGAGGTGACAGGTGATGATACCATCCTGGAAGAGGGTGCTGCTGAGGTGCTGATTGAGACTGCTCGTCTGTTCTTCGATCTTGGTTTTTTCAATCCAGAAAAGGGTGGTAAGTTCTGTATTAATGAGGTAACCGGTCCGGATGAGTATTCAGCGCTCTCTGATAACAACTGCTATACCAATGTCATGGTCCAGCACCACTTGGAGGGGGTGTCCAAGCTAGCTTCCCGTCTGCAAAACGAGAAACCTAAGCTATGGAACCATCTGGTTGAAGAACTTTCCATACATGATGAAGAGCTGAGTCTCTTTGCCCGTGCAGCAGAGCAGATGTATATTCCCTATGACAGAAAACGGGGTATACATATGCAGGATGACTATTTCCTCAACAAGGAGCCGTGGGATACCCAAAAGCGAGGAGAGATACGTCATCCCATGCTTCTTCACTACCATCCGTTGGTAATCTATCGACATCAGGTCATCAAGCAAGCCGATACTGTGCTTGGTATGTTATTACAGCATCATCGCTTCCCCTGGTACCAGAGGAAGAGAAACTTTGCGTTCTATGAACCCCTGACCACTGGGGATAGTTCCCTCTCTGCATGTATTCAGGGAATTGTTGCATACGATTGTGGATTCTTGGATCTTGGTAGTTCCTATATCCGCCAGACTGCTCTCATGGATATTGAGGACCTGCACCACAATACCAAGGATGGTTTGCATACTGCTGCGATGGCTGGTTCATGGATGGCTATGGTCTATGGATTGGGAGGATTCCGTATGAAAGATGGAATTCCTACATTCAGACCTCAGCTTCCAAAGGAGCTGCAGCGACTGAAATTCCATCTTACCTTCAGGGGAATAGTGCTCACCGTTACGATTGAACCTGAGATTACCACCTATGAAGCCAAGGGTGGCAATCTTACCGTGCATCATCGCTCTGATGTACTCATCGTTGGCAAAGAAGCTGTACAGCGACCCACGCGAGGCGCATGCAAGGCTGTCATCTTTGATCTTGATGGGGTAATAACCTCCACCGATGGGTACCATTATCGGGCATGGAAACGTCTTTCTGATGCCCACCAGTGGGCGTTTGATGAGGAAATTAATCAGAAGCTGAGGGGTATTTCCAGAAGACAATCTCTACAGGTAATCCTTGACCACAACAGGGTGACTGTGCCTGAGGAGGAGATACAAGAATACACTGATCAGAAGAATACCTGGTATCGTGAATCACTGGAGGAGTTGACTCCAGAGGATATTCTTCCCGGTATTCCTGCTTTGCTGGAACAATTGAAGCAACGAAAAATCTATACCGCTATCGCATCGGCAAGCCGGAATGCTCCGTTCATCCTTGATAGGTTGGGTCTTTCAGATTCGTTTGATGCAGTAGTTCCAGCTGGAGAGGTGGTACTGGGAAAACCCAATCCAGAGGTCTTTGCACGAGCTGCTGATATGCTTGGATTGTATCCAGAGGAGTGTACTGGTGTAGAAGATGCTCCCGCAGGTATTACCGCCATCAAGGAAGCGTTGATGAAGGTTGTCGGGGTTGGCAGTGCTGTCGATCCTGAACTCTGTGATGCACACGTGCTGAAAACCGCTGATCTGACCGTGGAAATGTTGCTTTGGTAATCAGCTGTTGCGGTCAACGAGGACAGGAATGATTCGATGATGTATGGGCTGCCGCTCTTGGTGAGCCTCCATGAGGTTCACGATAAAGGAGGCGGCTTGAGTGCCGATGGCTCCCGGTTCCTGGCTAACCGTCGAGATGCCCAGGTGCTCTGTAGCACGAACGCCATCGAATCCTATGATACGGATGGAGCTCCCCCTCTCTCTCACAGCCTTATATACTCCCACTGCGATGTCGTCACAGTAGCAAAAGACTCCGTCACAGGTTTGTTCATCGATGATTTGCATGCCGATCTGGTAGCCCATCTCTTCTGATATCTCAGAGTTGTACAGTGCACACTCCTTATAACCATAGAGAGCGAGTTCACTGATAAATCCTGTATGCCGGTCGGTGTTTGTTTGCCCGGGGGGGTCCATTGCGATATATCCAGGGTGTTTTACCCCTTTAGAGAGAAGATACCGGGCGGCAAGACGCCCTCCCTGTTCATTGTCTGTGTACATGCAGTGCTCGTCATCACGAGAGTAGTCGATATACAGGTAGGGTACATTGCGCCTTCTCAACAGTTCCCTCTCTGTTTCATCAAGCTGGAAAGCAAAGATGAGTAGGGCGGAGAGTTGGGCTCCCAGTACTTTCTGGATGAACTGCGGGTTATGTTTCTCATAGTTGAAGATGAGGAGATCTACACCCAAGCCACGGAATTTTCTGTAAATGGTCTCAAATATTTCAAAGAAGTAGTGGTTTCCAATATCTGGCAGGAGCAATCCCACTGTTGACTCAATGGCGTCATTACGCGCAAGTCGGCTTGCAGCGCCACTTGGGGAGTATTGTCGAGCCTTTACCACATCAAGAACCCGCTTACGGGTGTCTTCTGCAACATGGGAGCTGTTGTTGAGAACACGTGAAACAGTGCCGATTCCTACATTAGCTTCACGGGCAATATCTTCGATCGTAATTTTTTTCCTGCCCATGGGGAAAATGTAGAGCTTTTTGCTCCATCAGTCAATAAAGGGTCGGGGAACGCAGGGGATATTGAAGAAGAACTAATTCTTTGTAATGGCCCCTTTGCGTTCCCCAACCAAACCATATTTACTCTAGTGAGCAACAAATTCTGCCTTTCTCCATGCAGGCATAACGTCTTGCTCACCTTTTTTAGATGCGTCGCATGGGACGTACCCGATATTCATTGGTCTTTTCTATAATAGGCATCTCTATGGTGAATTCCTCCTTGGTAGGATCAGGCTGCTGCAATACAACACTATAGGCTAAATGCTCATTTGTAACGTCTGTAGCAGTCCAATATGGTATTCCTATGGAGATGCCTCCAATTGATCGATCCCTCATGAGTTCCATCAGTTTTACCATCTCACTCAAGGAGGGAAGGAAATACCCAGGAGAAGATCCTGCCGCATAACAGGCATACTCCAGAGCAGGACCGGTTCCATAATAGTCAATGACGCTCTGGGTTGCATCTTTTCCTTGTCCTATGTCTCCATACGGACCTTGGTCACCTCCAATGGATGGATTGAAGAAATGATCGGCTTCACCAGCAGGGGTCCAGGGAATCAAAAGATCTGAGATGTAGCTAGAGTCATAGTTTTTAGCAACGATATACCTCCAGGCATCCGCTTCGCGATAATCATACGGGGTAAGATTGTTTTCTTGGTCATTGCGGTCGATGATTACGAATTCATAGTCCGGTGCGGGCGTCATATCTCCAATTTCGTACTCCCACAATGTCTTTGGATAGAGCACAATATCTCCATGAGACCCCGTTTCAATCTTCCAGACCAATGTATCGAACGTATAGACAGGGCTGGTATACCATCCTGCAAAATAGTGCCCACTGAGAGAAGCGTCACCGAGTTCAAAGGTCTCTGTCTCCACGGTATAGGTTGTAGGATTGTCTGGATCATTGGTCTCTCCCTTGAGGGAGTAGGTGATGGTGTACTCAATAGGGACCCACTTGGCGTACAGGTCAAGGTCGCCATATGATCCCTTTGCAATTTGCTCAACACTATTTCCAGTGAATCCTGCATTGGCATACCATCCGTTAAACGTGTAATAGTCCCTTGTTGGACTTGCAAGGTTCCACGAGTCGGTCTCAATGGTGTAGGTTCCTCGATTATCCGGGCTTGGGGCAGTACCCCCGTTGTGCGTATAGGTGATGGTATAGACAATGGGAGTCCATTTTGCATGCAAGGTTCTATCCCCAAGGGAGCCCTGCACAATCTGCGAAACAGATGTACCTGAGTAGTCATCAGCAACAAACCAGCCGCCGAAGGTATATCCGGTTCTTGTGGGGTTTTCCAGCGTAATCGTTTCTGTAACTATGGTATAGGTTGCAGGATTATCTGCATGATTGACCCCTCCATACAATTCATAGCTGATGGAGTAGTCAATGAGGGTCCACTTGGCGTACAAGGTTGCATCCCCTGCAATGTCCCAATCCTTGGTACTTGCCATGGAGTCACTGTAATACTGCGTACCGGCACCAAGGGTGGCGGTATAGTACCCACCGAAGGTGTATCCAGTCCTGGACGGTGCGCTGGCAGTAGGCATTTGCCCATCGTAGGTAGCAGTTACAGAGGCCGTCCCATCACTGGCTGGAGTCCTATCCAGAGTGACGGTATAGGTATTGGGTATCCACTTGGCGTACAAGGTTGTATCTCCAGCAATGTTCCAATTCCTGGCACTTGCCATGGAAGCAATATAGTATTGAACTCCTCCTCCTGAGGTTTCTGTAAAGTACCCCCCAAAGGTATACCCAGTCCTGGTAGGTTCTGTAGCTGCCGGCATTGCAGCATTGAAGGTAGCCGAGACCGAGGCTGTCCCGTCACTGGAAGGTTGTCTGTCCAGGGTTACCGTGTAGGAGTTTGCAGTCCACTTGGCATAGAGTGAGATGTCTCCGGTACTGCCTTGGGCAATTGTTGTTACTTCTGTTCCAGTAAGATTTGCATTATCAAACCAGCCGCCGAAGGTGTATCCGGTTCTTGTTGGGTCCTGCAAGGTGATGGTGCTGCTCAGCGTAGTATAGCTGCTTGGGTTCTCCCTATGGTTGGTGCCATTGTCAAGATGGTAGCTGATGGAATAGGAAGCAACTTCCCAACATGCGTAGAGCGTGTGGTCATTGGGTATTGAAAGTATGGACTCTGAGGTAATGGTGCTGCCACTCCCGCTTTGGGTTGTGTTCCACGTATGCTGATACCCTGCTTTCGTGAGAACAGGAAGGGTGCCGTAAGCTTGACCAAAAACCAAATCTATACTGTTGGGATTGGCAATACCATCGTCCTGGCTGAGAAAGCTTACCTGGTAGGTGTTGGCAGTCCATTTGGCATAGAAATGCTTAATACCACTGCTGCCTTGGGGAATCTGTGTCACAGCAGTCCCTGTGAATTCACTATTTGTGTACCACCCTGCAAAGGTGTATCCACTACGAGTGGGATCCCTTAAGGTGATGGTTGCGCTCTCTACCGTATACTCAGAAGGGTTTGATGTATGGTTGGTTGCTCCATCAAGGTTGTGGTACTGTATCTCGAACGCATGGGGAGGGTCGGGCGTACATCCGATTGCCAACGCAAGAAAAAGCAGTATGCATACTGCTCGATAGGTAGTTTTTCGTCTCATAGTTCTTCTCCTACTCATACGGTCTCCTGCAAAGGAGAAGAGGTCCATGGAGTATTGCTACCTAATTGACTAGGTACTTTCACCTATGGAGGTTCTGCCCATCACGTTCAAGAATGTGAGAGCTCCGTATTCTGTCCCATACACAGAGATGGGACGTTGTAAGTTGGAGACACGTATTTTATATCTACAAATTTCAAAAATATGTAATAAAAATGTTGTGAATCAGTAATTTTCTGATTATACTGATGGCAACGTCTGTTTGAGACAAGGAGGAGTTTGTGAAAAAACACATAATAATTTCATTGTTGGTTCTCGTATTTGCTGTCTCAGCAATTTCAGCAGGTACCTTGAAAGCTGGAGTGAGCGTTGGTGGTAACGTTGCATTCGTAGGAACGGAACCAAGCGGAGATGGAACCCCCCGTTATGGATTCACCGGAGGTGTATACGGAGAGTATGACTTCTATTCACTGGGTGAGATGGTGGACTTGTCTGTACAGTCTGGCCTCTACTATACAATGAAGGGGTTTAGGACTGAAATGGACGTAGCTCCGACAGTTTCAACAGATCTCTCTGTAAATAATGACTATATTGAGATGCCTATGCTTTTGAAGGCAAGTTTCTCCCTCGATCTGCCTGCAAGTCCCTATATACTGGTCGGGCCTTCAGTGGGGTATCGTATTATTAATGATCCCTCTACTGATCCTGAGATAGCATTTGTTGAAGCTGGTGCAGAAGAAAAGTATACGAATTTTGATGCTGGTATCGTCTTTGGTGCTGGTGCTGACCTTGATATGGGCCTCTCAATTGACGCACGGTTCAATCTTGGGTTGCTTAATATTGAGGACGATCCGTCAGGTGACAATTACACCAAGAATCGCTCTGTTTCCCTTATGGTCAGTTATAGTATTCTCTAGATCAATTGTGGTAGAGAGGAAGGATCACCGTGGTTGAAATCACGGTGATTTTTTTTGTGTGTTGGTAGGTAGAAGGTGGTTTTTTCGATCTTCACATTGCAGCATCCAGCAAGCAATTCGAAAAAGAAAACCATTTAGAGTAGGTTCCTGTCCTGCTCATTGGCAATTTTGAAAAAATTTTATGCTTTAATATTGGCTGTTTTTAACAAATAGTGACTTCATGCCGTTTGCCCTGCTTCCCATCTCAATTCAGGCGGGCTGAACAACCTTTCTTGCTTCAACCTTTAGATTGTCACAAAGCTGTTGCCCTTGATTCCTCTCAACCTTGATTTCACCAGCAGAAGAGCCTCGCTTGAATCCATCCTGCCAACCTGGAACCTGATATTGAAGAGAGCTGCATACCTGTTGATGTACTTGGAGGCAACCCCACCCATCTTGTTGTACCATCGCTCAATCAGGGAATGAAAACTGTTGACGTTGTTGAGATGATTGACCC